>NZ_MDGU01000051.1:0-213593 GCF_001705465.1 Lysinibacillus sp. AR18-8 | reverse complement strand
CAGTTTTCAAGGTTCATTTTGTTTATTTCGTTGTCACCTCTTGGCGACTCATTTATAATATCAAGATTCCAAAACAAAGTCAACAGTTTCTCCAAAAATATTTTAATACAATATATAAATGTTTCAAAAAACAATTATGGTTAAAATGCTCACTATTTAATTGATTACTATTATTGCGAAGTGTTTGTTAAGAAAAAATTATATTAGCACTTGCGTAGAGTACATCTCTTACCTAATAAAAAAAGGCAAACCACATAATATAGTTTGCCCGTCTATCTATAAATTAGTTATGATACGTGAAATATAAAAACTGCGATTTTTCCCTAAATCAAAAATTTCCCCTGAATGAATTAATTTAATAAGTGGTCTTGTTGGGGCAAATTTATTTACAAACATTACTTCCCCACGTTCTAAATTAGAAAGCTCTACAATTGTACCTATCGGAAGATCTGCAACAATATCAATTAATGCACGTACTACTTTAATATCAAATTTACCAAACTCAGATTCATTAATCATTTCAATTACTTTAAATGAAGATTGTTTCGTTCTATATACTCGTTCACATGTCATAGCATGAAAAACATCTGCAACAGCAATAATTTGTGCAAATATAGAAATATTGGCGATCTTTTCGTTCTTCGGATATCCACTACCATTTAAACGTTCATGATGTTGGAAGATTGCTTCTTTCATCGTTTCTTTTAAAATGGTCAAATCTTTCACCATATTATGGCTATAAATCGGGTGTTTATATATCTCATCATATTCTTGCTCTGTTAATGGTGTCTTCTTATCCCTGATACGAGGATGTACTTTAGCCATACCACAATCAGCCAATAAACCACCGATGGCTACTTGAATAGTGGTTCCTCTATCATAACCAAGTTTTTGAGCAATAACTGAGGCAATCAGACCAGTTGCTACACAATGATGATACAGGTAGTCTTTTGGATTTGAATACTCATTTAAATCAAAAATAATAGTACGATCTTCTAGTACCATCTCTACTAAAGGTAAAATAATTGTTCTGGCCTTTGCAATATCTACCTTGGCGCCCGCTTCCCAGTTTTTAAATTCTTTTTTAAACTGTTCAACAGAATGATTATAGATTTTCCTAAAAGTCGGAAGTTCTTCTATTATAACTTCGACATCACTTTCATTCTTTTCTACACGCATATCATTTTCACTTTTATAAACGGGGACGGTGAAAATATTAAATGCATGAAAAACTTGCAAGTGTACATAAGAAATCATTGTATCTTTGAAAATAATCGGATACTGTGTATTAGCAAATATATCTTCAGAAATTACCTTGCCAACACCTAGCTCTGAAATTGGAACATGTATAGTTTCCACAGAATGAACACCTCTCCACTATTTCTTGCTTCAAAATAAGGTATTATCATTTTATCATGGAATTCAAAATAATTACTTATTTTTCATTATTTACGTAAAAAAACCGATGACGACATTCAATAATGTCGTCATCGGATTATATTATTCTTCGACTTCCTCTTCGTCTTCAAAAGACTCTTCTGCTTTTTCCACTTTAGCGACAGTTGCAACCAATTCGTCATCTCCTAGTCGAATTAAACGTACACCTTGCGTACTGCGCCCAATTAATGAAATATCATTTACATCCATACGGATAAGCATACCATTAATAGTTATAAGCATTAAATCCTCAGAACCATCGACGGTTTTTACAGCCACCATTGGACCATTCTTATCTGTAATCTGAATAGTTTTCAGTCCTACTCCACCACGACTTTGTAAACGATAGTCCTCTTCAGAAGTACGTTTACCGTAACCTTTTTCAGTTACTACTAATATTTCTTGCCCTGGTTCAACAATCTCCATGCCAACTACTTCATCACCATCACGTAGCTTAATGCCTCGAACACCACCAGCTGTACGGCCCATAGATCGAATGTCGTCTTCTTGGAAACGAACGAGCATACCATCGCGAGTACCAATAATCACTTGTTTCTCTCCATCTGTAAGACGTACCGAAATAAGATCGTCGTCTTCTCTCAAGCTGATTGCGATTAAACCATTTGTTCGGATGTTAGCAAATTGTGATACAGGGGTACGTTTTGTAATACCTGTTTTTGTGGTAAAGATAAAGTAAGCATCTTCATCAAACGACGCAACACGAATCATAGCTGTTACTTTTTCGCCTTTTTCTATATTAAGCAAGTTTACGATTGGTAACCCTTTAGCAGTACGACCGAACTCAGGAATTTCATATCCTTTTGCTCTAAATACTTTACCTTTAGACGTGAAGAATAAAATTGTATCGTGGGTAGAAGTATTCATTAGATGCTCTACAAAGTCGTCTTCATTTGTACCCATTCCTTGTACACCACGACCACCACGCTTTTGACTACGATATGTATTCGCAGCTAAACGCTTGATATAGCCATTATGTGTTAAAGTAACAACTGAGTTTTCAACAGGAATTAAATCCTCATCCTCAATCATTTCAATTCCACCTGATGTAATCTCAGTACGGCGTGTATCATTAAAACGTTCTTTCAACTCTAAGATTTCAGTACGAATAATATCTACAATTTTCTCTTCATCTGCTAAGATTGCCTTTAATTCAGCTATAAGAACTTGAAGCTCTTGATATTCTGCTTCAATTTTTTCACGTTCTAAGCCACTTAATCGAACGAGTCGCATATCTAAAATAGCTTGAGCCTGACGCTCCGATAAGCTAAAGCGTTCCATTAATTGAGGTTTTGCTTCTTCACCACTACGTGAACCACGTATAATAGCGATTATTTCATCAATATGATCGAGTGCGATTCGTAAGCCCTCTAAAATGTGAGCGCGGTCTTCAGCTTTTCGAAGATCAAACTCTGTACGACGACGAATAATTACTTTTTGGTGTTCTAAATAATGGTATAGCATTTCTTTTAAGCCTAATACTTTAGGCTGACCGTTTACTAAAGATAGCATATTGATACCGAAGCTAGATTGCATAGCTGTTTGTTTATATAAATTATTTAGTACAACATTAGCATTTGCATCTTTACGAACTTCAATCACTACACGCATACCACGACGGTCTGATTCATCACGTAAATTTGTGATTCCATCTATTTTTTTATCACGTACAAGCTCTGCAATTTTTTCAATAAGCTTAGCCTTATTCACTTGGTAAGGCAATTCATGAATAAGAATAGTTTCCTTACCATTTGCCTTTTGCTCAATTTCCACTTTCGCACGGATGATAATGGAACCTCGACCAGTTTCATAGGCTCTACGAATACCACTACGTCCTAAAATTAATCCACCAGTAGGAAAATCAGGGCCAGGAATGATTTCCATTAGCTCTTCAGTCGTAATGGCTGGATTTTCAGAAAGTGCTATAACAGCATCAATTGTTTCGCCCAATTGATGTGGTGGAATATTTGTTGCCATACCTACAGCAATCCCTGCTGCACCGTTGACTAAAAGATTTGGATAGCGACTCGGTAAAACTATTGGTTCTTTTTCTGATCCATCATAGTTATCTGTATAGTCAATTGTATCTTTATTAATATCACGGAGCATTTCCATTGCTATTTTAGACATACGTGATTCTGTATAACGCATGGCTGCTGCGCCATCACCATCAACAGAACCGAAGTTTCCGTGACCATCAACAAGCATGTAGCGATAGCTAAAATCCTGTGCCATACGTACCATTGCATCATAGATGGAAGAGTCACCATGTGGATGGTACTTACCCATTACATCCCCAACGATACGTGCTGACTTTTTGTAGGCTTTATCTGCTGTATTACCTAATTCCTGCATCCCATATAAAATACGACGATGAACTGGTTTTAATCCATCACGTACATCAGGTAATGCACGTGATACAATTACACTCATTGCATAATCAAGAAAGGATGTTTCAATTTCTTCTGTTATATTAACTCCTTTAACACCGGAGCGTTCTTGTTCTGACAAAGTGTAGACCTCCTCTCAAGAAAAATTAGATATCTAAATTAGCGTATACGGCATTTTCCTCGATAAATTGACGACGAGGTTCAACTTCATCGCCCATTAAACGTTCAAATGCTTGGTTTGCTTTAATTGCATCATCTAATTCTACTTGTAATAATGTGCGGTACTCAGGATCCATTGTTGTTTCCCAAAGCTGCTCAGCGTTCATTTCTCCAAGACCTTTATAACGCTGCACATTTGGCTTTGGCATTTTTGGTAGCCGTTCTAAAATTTCTTTTAATGTCTCTTCATCATAGCAATACTCAATATGTTTACCTTGTTTTACTTGATAAAGTGGTGGCTGTGCAATATAAATATAGCCTGCTTCTATAAGTGGTCGAAGGAAACGGAAGAAGAATGTTAAAAGTAATGTACGAATATGTGCCCCATCGACATCGGCATCTGTCATGATAATGATTTTATGATAACGAGCTTTCTCTAAATTAAACTCCTCACCAATACCAGTACCGAATGCTGTTATCATCGCACGGATTTCCGCATTCGATAAAATTTTATCTAGACGAGCTTTCTCAACGTTAAGGATTTTACCACGTAAAGGTAAAATTGCTTGGAAGTGTCGATCACGTCCAGATTTAGCCGAACCGCCGGCAGAATCACCCTCAACAATATAAATTTCACAATCAGCTGGGTTAGTAGAAGAACAGTCAGCTAATTTACCCGGTAAGCTAGATACTTCAAGGGCATTTTTACGACGAGTAAACTCACGTGCTTTTTTCGCAGCTACACGAGCACGGGCTGCCATTAATCCTTTTTCCACAATCTTTCGTGCAACCGTTGGATTTTCTAACATAAAACGCTCAAAGCCATCTGAGAACAAAGAATTGGTAATTTGACTTACTTCTGAATTCCCTAACTTTGTTTTTGTTTGTCCTTCAAATTGCGGATCTGGGTGTTTTACAGAAACTATAGCTGTTAACCCTTCTCGTACATCCTCACCTGTAAGATTAGCGTCAGATTCTTTTAGTAATCCACTTTTTCGTGCATAGTCATTAATAACGCGTGTAAGGGCTGTTTTAAACCCTGACTCATGTGTACCGCCCTCATACGTATTAATGTTATTAGCAAATGAAAAAATATTAGAAGAGAATCCAGCATTATATTGCATAGCAATTTCTACTGTGATGCCATCCTTCTCCCCAAGGACATCAATTGGATCATGGATTGGCTCTTTAGATTGATTTAAATGCTCAACATAAGAGCGAATACCACCTTCATAGTGGTATGTTGTTGAGCGAATCTCTTCTTCACGCTCATCAGCAATCGTAATCTTAATACCACGATTTAAATAAGCCAATTCTCTAATACGATGAGCTAAAATATCATATTCATAAACAGTAGTTTCTTTAAATATTTCTGGGTCAGCTTTAAAACGCGTTGTTGTACCATTATGATCGGTGTCACCGATAACCATTAACTCTTGAACTGTTTTTCCACGTTCAAATTTTATTTCATGGATATGACCTTCACGATGTACTTGAACAATTGTTTCAACAGAAAGTGCATTTACTACTGATGCTCCAACTCCATGAAGACCACCAGAAACTTTATAGCCTCCACCGCCAAATTTACCACCAGCATGTAAAACAGTCATAATAACTTCAACAGCAGGCTTACCCATTTTTTCTTGAATACTAACTGGAATACCACGACCGTTATCTTCTACACGAATCCAGTTTTCTTTTTCAATTGTTACTTTGATATCTGTACAAAATCCTGCAAGTGCTTCATCGATACTATTATCAACAATTTCCCATACTAAATGGTGAAGCCCTTTAGAGCTAGTTGAACCGATATACATCCCTGGTCTTTTACGTACTGCTTCTAAACCTTCTAATACCTGTATCTGATCGGCCTCATAAGCTTGGTTTTGTAAACCTTCGTTCTCTATAGCCACGGCTTTCATCTACTCCTTCATAACATCATTGTGTGTAAATGAATGAACAGTCAACCGAGCTGACTATTACCATTCTTTTTGTAATCTAAAAAACTACCCTGGCTAACTTCTTTCAATCGCACCTTGTTTCACGTGGAACAGTTGAGCCTGTTCCATCGTTTCATGATGAATTCCTTCCACACTTGTGGTTGTAACAAAGGTTTGGACTTCACCCTGAATGGTATTTAATAAATGCGATTGGCGATAATCATCGAGTTCCGATAAAACATCATCTAAAAGTAGTATGGGTGTTTCATTTGTTTCTTGTTTAATTAATTCAATTTCAGCAAGCTTTAAAGACAATGCAGTAGTACGCTGCTGTCCTTGTGAACCATAAGTTTGAACATCATAGCCATTCACTAAAAATTGTAAATCATCTCGGTGTGGACCAACTAATGTCACGCCTCTATCAAATTCACGTTCTCTCGCTTCAATTAATTTTTGATGTAAAGTATTTTCAATTTCACTAGTAGAGTGTTCTTTTTCAATACCAGCTACCGTACGATATTTTATAACCAGTGTTTCCTTACCTTGCGATATACCTGCGTGTATGGGTTCCGCCCACTCTTGCAATAAATCCATAAATTGAAATCTTTTACGAATAATTTGGGTAGCAGCGTGAATATATTGTTCATTGTAGACCTCATACATCACATCATTTGGCATGGACTTGCCTTGGTTCATTTTTAAAAAATGGTTACGTTGTTTTAAAACTTTTTGAAAGGTTAATAAATCATGTAAATAGACAGGCGAAATTTGCCCAATCTCCATATCAATAAAACGCCGACGTATTTGCGGACTTCCCTTTACAACGTTCAAATCCTCTGGCGCAAACATAACGACATTCATTTGACCAATATAATGACTAAGGCGACTTTGCTCTATATGATTTATCTTGCCCTTTTTACCTTTCTTTGTAATCGTAAGTTCGATCGGTAAAATACCATGCCTTTTTTTAACGGCCCCTTCTATTTTACCATAGTCTGAATCCCAACGTATCAATTCTTTATCGTTCGTTGTTCGATGGGACTTAGCCATTGCTAAAACATAGATGGACTCCATAACATTTGTTTTTCCTTGTGCATTTTCACCAATGAAAACATTAATTTTTGGAGAGAAGTTTAAAGCTAAGGCATCATAGTTACGGTAATTTGTAAGTTTTATTTGCTCAATATACATAATTTATTGTCCAGTTGGTCCTATAATTTGAAAACGACCACATCCAGGAATATTTACAACATCTCCGTTACGTAATTTACGACCTCGACGATCGTCTACTTCTCCATTTACATATACAGCATGTTCTTGTAAAAACCACTTGGCCATTCCACCTGAACTAATGGCATCAGTAATTTTTAAAAGTTGCCCTAACGTGATGAACTCCTCATCAATTTTAATGTCCTGCATAGTGTGTTCCCCTCCGAATACAGACTGTCTATCTCTCTATCATACCTAAAATTACGCCATAAGTAAAAAAAGATAGTCACAATGAGCGACTATCTTAACAGATCTTATATTCTTTAGTAAGTTCGTACAGGTAAAATTAATTGTAAAATAGCATCATCATGAACGGAACGTAAAATAAACGGTCTCATTGCCCCAGTAAATTGAATAACTACGTCTTGTCCATCTATTGCTTTTAATGCTTCCATCATATATTTTGCACTGAATGAGATTTTCAAACCTTCCCCTTCTAATGCTTCCACAGGAATTTCTTCTTGTACTTTACCGATTTCAGGAGAATTAGAAGAAACCTCAACTGCTTGGTTATCTAAAATTTCAAAACGGACAACATTATTACGATCTCCTCGTGCAACAAGTGATGCACGGTCAATAGCTTGTAATAAAGATTTACCATTAATTGTTACATTTGTTTGATACTCTTCAGGAATTAAACGAGTTGTGTCAGGATAATTTCCTTCCAGTAAGCGAGAGAAGAATAATACATCACCAGTTTTAAATAATACTTGCTGACTTGTAATAACGATTTGGACAAGATTTGTAGAATCTTCAAGTACTTTATTTAATTCATTCAAACTTTTCCCTGGAATTACTACACTATGTTCAACTTCTGGTAAATTTTCGAGTTGCACTTTACGTCTTGCTAAACGATGACTATCTGTTGCAACACAGATTAATGTTTCATTTTTGATCTGCCAGTTTACACCTGTCAACACGGGTCTACTTTCTGAAGTGGCAACAGCGAATACTGTTTCACGGATAATTGTTTTTAAGAGATCAGCAGGAATAGTAAATTTTTGATCTTCTGTAAGCTCTGGTAATAAAGGATACTCTGCTGCATCTGAGCCAATTAAATGGAATTCCGATTTCCCTGAACGAATATGCGTTTGGAAACCTGGTGTTACTTGAATTTCAACATCGTTTGTTGGTAATTTACGTACGATTTCATTAAACATACGTGCTTGTACAACAATTGAACCTGTTTCTGTAATGTGAATAATTTGTTGTCCATCTTCTTCTACTGGAATAAATGTTTGAATAGTTATATCAGCATCACTACCAGTTAAGCGGATCCCTTCCTCTGTTACGTCAATTTTAATACCAGTTAAAATCGGAATAGTTGTTTTTGAACTTACTGCTTTCATGACATCATTTAAACCTTCTAATAAACGGTCACGTAAAATATCAAATTTCATTCGTTTTCCCTCACATATTTATATTATTTATTTATATAAAATAAAAAGATATAGTAATAGGCCCTGTGGATTTGTGGATAAGTATATTTTTATGAATAAAATCAGTCTATCCACATGTAGATAGACTGTGTATAAGTTTGTGTTTAAATAGTTAGTTTGTCCACAGCAATTACTTGCCTAGCATACTACGAATTTGTTTAACATCTTGTTGAAGTTGAACGTCATTTTTCAACATAGAAGATATTTTTTCGTGCGCATGGATGACAGTCGTATGATCGCGGCCACCAAATTCTTCGCCAATTTTGGGCAGCGAAAAATCTGTCAACTCGCGCGATAAGTACATAGCGATTTGACGTGGAAAAGCAATTAATTTAGTACGTTTTTTAGCAGCGAAATCTTCCAAACGTATACTAAAATGTTCCCCTACTGCATTTTGAATGTCTAATATTGTCACTGTTCGCGGTTTTGAATTTGGAATGATATCCTTCAATGCCTCGGCAGCTAATGTCGCTGTAATATCTTTGTTTACAAGAGATGAGTAGGCAACGACGCGAATAAGCGCACCTTCAAGCTCCCTAATATTGGAGTCAATCTGGTTCGCAATATAAAGCATTACTTCATTTGGTACCTCTAGACCGTCTGCTTTTGCTTTTTTACGCAAAATAGCGATACGAGTTTCCAAATCGGGTGGCGCAATATCAGTTATTAACCCCCACTCGAAACGTGAACGGAGCCGATCTTCTAAAGTTGGGATCTCCTTAGGAGGTCGGTCACTTGATATAACAATTTGTTTGGATTCTTCATGTAAAGTATTAAAAGTGTGGAAAAATTCTTCTTGAGTTGATTCTTTTCCAGCAAGGAATTGAATATCATCAATTAGCAGTACATCCACGTTGCGGTACTTATTGCGAAAATCAAGTGCTTTGTTATCACGAATTGAGTTAATAAATTCATTTGTAAATTTCTCGGATGATAAGTACACTACTTTAGCATTTGGATTATGCTCTAATACATAATGACCAATAGCGTGCATTAAGTGCGTTTTACCTAGCCCTACTCCCCCATAAATAAAGAATGGATTGTATGCTTTAGCAGGTGCTTCAGCTACAGCTAGCGAAGCTGCATGTGCAAAGCGGTTACCAGAGCCAATAACAAACGTGTCAAAAGTATATTTCGGGTTTAACATACCTGGTGAAATATCATGATGTTCATTATTTTTTGCTTGGATAATCGGCGCTGGCAAATCAAAATCGTCCGAATCCTGGTTTTTTTGAACAACAAATTTAATAAGCAAGTCTTCGCCTGTTAGCTCCGTTAATATACCTGTAATCAAATGAATATAATGATTTTCAAGCCAGTCTCGAGCAAACGAATTTGGCGCAGCAATTGTCACAGTGGACCCACTACCATTGTAAGATAGTAATTTCGTAGACTTTAGCCACGTTTCGAAGCTTGGTTTAGAAATTTTTTGTTCAACTTGAGCCAGGACATTGTTCCATAGTTCTTCTAAATGTTCCAAGCTACTAATCTCCTTTACAGTGTTCAATACAAAAAAAAATCGCATTTATAGAATTGTAAATACGTTCATTTTATAACTCGTCCACATAATCACAAGTTGTGGATAAAAGTTAACCAAAGGCTGTGATGAAAATTATCCACAGCATATTAACAGTTGTGGATAATTAAAATGTTCGTTTTAGTTTTCAACAAAGTGAAGCACAGTAATCGTATCAGAAAAACAAAGCTATTTCAATAGTTTGTGAAACTTATCCACATAGCTTGCAGTTATGCACTTTATAGTTGTCCACAAGCACTGCTTATGTGAGAAACCTGTAGATAATTGTTGTGGATAAAAAATAATGCAAAAAATACTATACACAACTCTGTGTAAAAAAAACAAGTACTCTGTGGATAAATATTTTTATGTTTATGTAGAAAAAAAAATTTCTAGTAGAGATCCAAACACTAGAAAATTGAGAATAGAATAAATAGATAGTTCGACGGATTAAAAGAAATTTGTGAAATTCATTGACAAAATAACTAGATACTTTATATAATATTCGAGTCTGTATGTTGAAAAATTCAACTCATATCAGGAGGTGTCTATATAAATGAAACGTACTTACCAACCAAAAAAACGTAAGCACAGCAAAGTACACGGTTTCCGCGCACGTATGAGCACGAAAAACGGTCGCAAAGTTCTTGCTGCTCGTCGTCGTAAAGGAAGAAAAGTTTTATCAGCATAAAATAAGTCCACTGAGCCACATCAGTGGTCTTTTTTTTCTTTATTTTTGGTAAACCTAGAAATGAGGATCAAAAGATATTATCTAATAGCAGGTGAAAGAAATGAAAAAACGCCAACGAGTGAAGAAGAATGATGATTTTCAAAAGGTGTTTAAAAAAGGTAAATCTTTCGCTAATCGTCAGTTTGTTGTTTATTTTTTAGTAAAAGAGGGACAAACGGAATTTCGTGTAGGTTTATCAGTTAGTAAGAAGCTTGGGAATGCGGTAACACGCAACCAAGTAAAACGCTATATTCGACAAAGTATTCATGAATTAAAAGATGAGCTAAAGCCGAATATGGATTATGTTATTATCGCCAGACATCCGGCGGCCACTATGGATTTTCATGAAGTGAAACAAAGTTTGCAGCATGTACTACGAATCGCAAAGGTAATGAAAAAAGTGTAATGTATGCAACCAAGTGGTGAAATTACGCCTGTACTGTTAGCAATAGAATAAATAATATGTGATTTTGCATAAAATTATATGTAAGAGAATTATACACACGGGGGTATTTGTGGCGAGAGTTTTCGCTTAAAAATATGTAAAATTCACAACTTATCTTAGGAATAAGTGTGTGTAATTAGAATATTTAGTAGAGTGAATGTTATAGGCATGATAAAATAACTGATAACTTTATCTTCATCGAGGACTCTCAAAAGTGGACTGAATTAAAGATAAGGCTACTGACGTTAAACCGATTATGTGATAGGAAACTGTCGGTACAAAAAGAACCATAAGAATAAGAAAAAGTGAATAGTAATTGTAGGGGGAAGAAGGTTGAAAAAACAACATTGGGTAATTTTGTCACTAGTATCGGTAGCCTTACTACTTTCTGGTTGTACAGAATTCAATGAACCAATTTCCAAAGATAGCACAGGCTTCTGGAATGAATTCATTGTTTGGCCGTTGGTATCAGCAATAAAATACTTTGCTGATCTGCTAGGTACGTATGCATGGGGGATTATTGCCGTAACGATTATTATTCGTTTAGCAATTTTGCCATTGATGATCAAACAAACAAAGAGTTCTAAAAAGATGCAAGAAATTCAACCAAAATTGAAGGAACTGCAAAAGAAGTATGCTTCTAAGGATGCTCAGACACAACAACAATATCAGCAAGAAATGATGAAGTTAATGAGTGAATCTGGAGTAAATCCACTTGCAGGATGCTTACCAGTAATCATTCAAATGCCAATCTTAATTGGTTTCTATCATGCAATTAGCCGTATGAATGCAACATCAACATTTGATTTAGGGAATTTCTTTATCTTCCCGCTAGCAGATCCAGCACCTGCATTAGCTATTACAGCGGGCTTAATGCAATTTATCGTGTTACGTACAGGACCAGCAATGGATAATCCTCAAATGAAAATTATGATGTATATTATGCCATTCATGATTATTGGTTTTGGTATGGCCTTACCAGCTGCATTATCATTATACTGGGTAATCGGAAACATTATTTCGATTTTCCAAAACTTGTACATTTATAAACCTTGGAATAAAGATAAAACACAACCTGCTCAAAATGGAGGGGCTAAAAAGTGAAACAACTTACGCAAATAGGCGCAACAACACAAGAAGCGATCTCATTGGCGTTACAGAAACTTGGCAAAACCCGTGAACAAGTAGATGTTGAAGTTTTACAAGAAGGTAAAAAAGGATTTTTAGGTTTTGGTGCACGTTCTGCAGAGATACGTGTAACAGTAAAAGAAGTTCAGGTTCCGACAATTGAAAGCGACAATGCGCAATTGCAGGTAGTAACTCAATTATATGAACCAATAGAAGTAGATGATGTTGAAACACTAAGTTCACAAGTTTCTGAACAACCAAGTGAAATGGAAGAAGTTCAACAAGTCGTTAAAGAACAAGATGAGGATGGAGACTCAGCAAATCCAATTGAAGAGGCAAAGGCTTATTTAAGTAGTATCGCTGAACAATTGGCTATTCATGATCTTGAGATTGCTACGACACGCGAAGGGAAATATGTATTATTTCAACTAAAAAGTGAGAAAGCTGCCCTGCTTATAGGGAAACGAGGTCAAACATTAAATTCCTTACAGCAATTAACACAACTCGTATTAAATAAAAGCGCAAAGCAGTTCTTAATGGTGAAACTAGATGTAGAAAACTATCGCGAGCGTCGACAAGTAGCTTTAGAATTACTTGCGGATCGAATGGCGGATAAGGCATTACGCTTAAATCAACGTGTGGCATTTGAACCAATGCCGTCTTACGAACGAAAGATAATTCATAATCAATTAGCAAATCGTCTAGATCTTGAAACGTATTCAGAAGGTACGGAGCCTAATCGTTATTTAGTAATAGAACCCGTAAAAAAATAATTAGACTGTTTCACATAATCATACAGACAATATATTTTGAAAGGTCATTTTATCTTTTAGATAAAATGACCTTTTTTAATGAAACGTAGCAAATTTTGTCGAAAATATGATTAGCGAAAAATTGATTTTATCCACATTTGGAAATGATCCTTACTTTAGATTTTGCTGAAAATATGTTAGTCTAAGGTGTTAGTAAGTATTGGTCGGTTTTGATTATCCACATGTGGATAACGTTGAGGAGGTCATTAAATGGAGTTCGATACAATTGCTGCGATATCCACACCGATGGGTGAAGGTGCCATAGCCATCGTTCGTTTAAGTGGAGACGAGGCTGTGACGATTGCAGACAAAATATTCAAATCACCCGGGGGAAAAAGTTTAACAACCAAAGATTCGCACACTATTCATTATGGACATTTAGTCGATCCTAAAACTAATGAGGTAGTAGAGGAAGTAATGCTATCGCTGATGCGTGGGCCAAAAACATTCACACGTGAGGATGTAGTTGAAATAAACTGTCATGGTGGATTAGTTTCAGTCAAACGCGTGTTGCAACTTGCTTTAACAAATGGAGCAAGGTTAGCTGAGCCAGGTGAATTCACAAAACGTGCCTTTTTAAACGGACGTATTGATTTATCACAGGCTGAAGCAGTAATGGATTTGATAAGAGCTAAAACAGATCGTGCGATGAATGTGGCTCTGGGTCAAATGGATGGAAAATTATCGAGACTTATTGGTGATTTGCGCCAAGCTTTACTAGAGACATTAGCCCAAGTAGAGGTTAATATAGATTATCCAGAGTATGATGATGTAGAAGAAATGACTGTACCTGTATTAGTAGAGAAATGTACATGGGTAAAAAATGAAATTATAAAACTTTTGCAAACATCTTCTCAAGGAAAAATTTTACGTGAGGGATTATCAACAGTTATTTTAGGTCGTCCGAATGTAGGGAAATCTTCACTATTAAATAGCTTAGTACAAGAAAATAAGGCCATAGTGACAGATATTGCAGGGACTACTCGTGATATTATAGAGGAGTACGTCAATGTCCGAGGTGTTCCACTTCGTTTAGTGGATACAGCGGGTATTCGGGAAACAGAAGATATTGTTGAACGAATTGGAGTAGAACGCTCACGGGAAGCTCTTCGTGGAGCTGATTTAATTCTGTTTGTATTAAACTATGGAGATGAATTAACTGCTGAGGATGAGCGTCTATTCGAAACAATTGAAGCGATGGATTACATCGTTATTGTCAATAAAACAGATTTACCGCAAAAAATTGATTTGGCTCGTGTCAAGGAATTAGCTGGTGACCATCGCATTGTAACAACTTCTCTGCTACAAGAGGAAGGTATTACAGAGCTAGAAGAAGCCATTGCTGCATTGTTCTTTGAGGGACAAATCGAAGCGGGCGATTTAACATATGTTTCAAACGCAAGACATATTGCCCTTCTACACCAAGCGCAAGCAACGGTAGAAGATGCAATAGCAGCTGCACAGGATGGTGTACCAGTTGATATGGTACAAATTGATGTAACAAGAACATGGGAAATACTTGGCGAAATCATTGGTGATACTGTTCAAGAAAGCCTCATCAATCAACTATTTTCTCAGTTCTGTTTAGGAAAATAATTTTCAGAAAGAAAGGAAGGTACGAGCATGCCAACAAAATATGAGGCAGGCACGTTTGATGTGATTGTGATTGGTGCTGGTCATGCAGGTTCAGAAGCTGCACATGCTGCAGCTAAAATGGGTGCTAACACATTAATGCTAACAATCAATTTAGATATGATTGCATTTATGCCATGTAATCCATCTATTGGTGGTCCTGCCAAAGGAATTGTCGTACGTGAGATTGACGCTTTAGGAGGCGTCATGGGGAAAGTGATAGATAAAACGCATATTCAAATGCGAATGTTGAATACAGGGAAAGGCCCAGCTGTACGTGCATTGCGCGCACAAGCGGACAAAGTTTTGTATCAGCAAGAAATGAAACGAGTATTAGAAGAAACACCAAACTTAACAATCCATCAAGGGATGGTTGAAGAGTTGATTATTGAGGATGGGGAAGTAAAAGGAGTCATTACACAAATTGGTGCCGTTTATCGTGCTAAAACAGTTGTCGTGACAACAGGTACTTTCCTACGTGGTGAAATCATTATTGGTGATATTAAATATTCAAGTGGTCCTAATAACCAACAACCGTCAATTCGCTTAGCTGATAATTTAAAAGAGCTAGGTTTTGATCTAGTTCGATTTAAAACAGGTACACCACCACGTGTGAATAATCGAACAATAGATTATGACAAAACAGAGATTCAACCAGGTGATGATGTTCCACGTGCATTTAGTTTTGAAACGACTGAATTCATCATGGATCAGCTACCTTGCTGGTTAACATATACAAGCCCTGAAACTCATGAAATTATTGAAGCAAATTTACATCTTTCACCGATGTATTCAGGGATGATTAAAGGGACAGGTCCACGTTATTGCCCATCTATTGAAGATAAAGTTGTACGTTTTAATGATAAGCCAAGACACCAAATCTTCTTAGAGCCAGAAGGCCGCAATACACGTGAGGTTTATGTTCAAGGTTTGTCAACAAGCCTACCAGAGCATGTTCAAACACGTTTACTAAAATCTATACCTGGCTTAGAGAATGCGGAAATGATGCGCGCTGGTTATGCTATTGAATACGATTCAATTGTGCCAACACAACTATGGCCAACTTTAGAAACAAAACGTATTAAAGGCTTATATACAGCGGGTCAAATCAACGGCACATCTGGCTATGAAGAAGCTGCCGCGCAAGGCTTAATGGCGGGCATGAATGCTGCTGCTAATGTACTAGGTAAAGACGAATTAATTTTGAGCCGTTCGGATGCTTATATTGGCGTTTTGATCGATGACCTAGTGACAAAAGGAACAAATGAGCCATATCGTTTATTAACATCTCGTGCAGAATATCGTTTACTATTACGTCATGATAATGCAGATCTACGATTAGTAGAGTTAGCTTACAATATGGGGATGATTCCACAAGAAAGATATGCTAGTTTCAATGAGAAAAAAGAGCTGATTGAAAATGAAATTGCACGTCTTCGTGAAGTCATTATTAAGCCAAATGAAGCGACACAATCTGTTATTCGTTCTGTTGGTGGTAGTGAATTAAAAGACGGTATACGTGGTGCAGACTTATTAAAACGTCCTGAAATGCATTATGAGTTAATCTCTTCTTTAATTCCTGCAGAAATCGAATTGGCGGATGAAGTGAAAGAACAAATTGAAATCCAGCTTAAATATGAAGGCTATATTGAAAAAGCATTGCAACAGGTAGAGAAACTACACAAAATGGAAAACAAAAAAATTCCTGAGAATATTGATTACGATGCTATTTCAGGTTTAGCAACAGAAGCGCGTCAAAAATTAAAACAAGTTACACCTCTATCTATTGCGCAAGCCTCTCGTATTTCTGGTGTTAATCCAGCTGATATTTCAATTCTGCTTGTTTATATTGAACAAGGTAAAATTGCGAAAGTAAGCAGCTGATCATCAACAACAGTAAAGTGAATAAGAGGCGGGCATACCATTGTGCCCGCTTCCTATTTTTAAAGCTATACTATTAGTTGGAGTTGTATAGCTAGATCAACAAAGGAGACTTTACATGAACGAACAACAATTTATTGAGGCTCTGAAAGAGAAAGGTATCGAACTTTCTGATATACAGATTGCTCAATTTAAAAAGTATTTTGAATTACTTGTTGAGTGGAATGAAAAGATGAATTTAACTGCCATTACAGATTTAGAAGGCGTGTATTTAAAGCATTTCTTCGATTCGATTAGTCCTTCATTTTACTTTGATTTTTCAAAAGTCATAACTGTTTGTGATGTTGGAGCAGGAGCTGGTTTCCCAAGTATCCCAATTAAAATCTGTTTCCCACATTTACAAGTTACAATTGTCGACTCCTTAAATAAAAGAATTACCTTTTTAAATCATTTAAGTGATGAGTTACAATTAGAGAATATGCATTTTGTACATGCTCGCGCGGAAGAGTTTGGCCAAAATTTAAAATACCGCGAACAATTTGATGTGGTAACAGCACGAGCTGTAGCTCGTTTATCCGTTCTAGCAGAGTTATGTGTACCTTTAGCGAAACAAGATGGATATTTTGTTGCTTTAAAAGCCGCAGCAGGGGCAGAAGAACTAAAGGATGCTAAAAAAGCTTTAACAACATTGGGTGTTAAACTGAGAGAGGAATTTTCTTTCAAGCTACCTGTTGAAGAAAGTGAACGCATTTTATATATATTTGATAAAATAAAAGGAACACCGAAAAAATATCCGCGTAAGCCAGGTGTACCAAATAAAACACCGATTCAATAATTAGTGTTTCATGTGAAACTTCTCAAAGTGGAAAATATTTTTTCTATTTTGAGCATACATACTAGTTATGGATGGTTCACGCAAAAGACATCTATGAACTATATACATTTAAAGAAATATAATAAATAATAATAGAATGACACAGAGCAAGATAGTTACTTAAAGGTGGTGCCACTTGGATGAAAAGTCCTTTTTCACGTTTTTTTGGAGGCGGAAGTAAAACAGAGCCTATTGTGAAAAATGAAGTAGAACAAGCAGAGGCGGTTCATGCAGCGGAAGAAGTCATAAAGTTGCCTATTGATCAAATTGTACCTAACCGTTTTCAGCCACGTACTATTTTTGATGATGAAAAAATTGAAGAATTATCAAGAACCATTCATACACATGGTGTGATTCAGCCAATTGTTGTACGTAAAACATCAGACAATCAATATGAAATTATCGCTGGTGAGCGTCGTTATCGAGCGATGAAAAAGCTACAATGGACAGAAGTCCCTGCTATTGTACGTAATTTAACTGATAAGGAAACAGCATCTATTGCGTTAATAGAGAACTTGCAGCGTGAGGAGTTAACTGCTATTGAAGAAGCGGTAGCCTATCAAAAATTATTAGAGCTTCATGAGCTAACACAGGAAGCTCTTGCCCAAAGACTTGGAAAAGGACAATCCACTGTAGCCAACAAATTACGTTTATTAAGGCTGCCAGATGAAGTACAGCAAGCTATTTTGAAGCGAAAAATATCTGAACGACATGCACGTGCATTAATTGCTATTAAAGATCAACCATTGCAACTAGAAATTTTGCAGCTAGCAATTGAAAATGATTGGAATGTGCGACAGTTAGAGGAGCAAATCCAGGCTATATTACATCCTGTAGTTGATGAGCAGGAAGAATCAATTCCAAAGAAAGCTAAACCGAAACGTAAAGCTATAAGTAAAGATGTACGTATTGCTTTGAATACCATCAAACAGTCTTTAACGATGGTAACGAAAAGTGGGATTACGGTGAAAACTGAAGAAGAAGATACAGAAGAATACTATCAAATTACAGTGAAGATTCCTAAAAAGAAAAAAGTGTAATAAATTATTTTAGAAAAATAATTTATGATCAAATTTATCACTGTACAGGGGAGATATCTCAGAAGATTAATAGAGATATCTCCTTTTTTGTATTTATTCTTAATATTTTATACAACTCTTTTCAAATTTTTTGATAGAATGAAAGTTAGATAGCGGATTAAATAGTGATTTTACAAATGATTTGTCAAAGTAAACTTTGATAGATGAAAGCAGGTGCTTTTAAATGGGTAGAATTATAGCAATCGCCAATCAAAAGGGTGGCGTAGGTAAAACAACAACTTCGGTCAATTTGAGCGCTTGCCTAGCATATTTAGGTAAGAAAGTGCTTTTAATTGATACTGATCCGCAGGGGAATACAACAAGTGGACTTGGTATTAATAAAGGAGAAATACAGGGTTGTATTTATGATGTGCTCATTGATGATGAAGATGTTCAAAATGTCATTCAAAAAACAAATGTTGAAAATTTATCTATCGTGCCAGCAACTATCTCACTTGCAGGTGCAGAAATTGAATTGGTTTCGACTATTTCCAGAGAAGTACGTTTAAAACATGCTTTACAAAATGTGAAAGAGGATTTCGATTATATAATTATTGACTGTCCACCATCTTTAGGGCTTTTAACAATCAATGCGTTAACAGCTTCAGATGCGCTTATTATTCCTGTACAATGTGAATATTATGCATTGGAAGGGTTAAGTCAATTACTATCAACAGTTCGCCTCGTTCAAAAGCATTTGAATCAACAGCTTTACATCGATGGCGTTTTATTAACAATGCTAGATGCACGCACAAACTTAGGCTTACAAGTTATTGAGGAAGTGAAAAAATATTTCCAAGATAAAGTATATAAAACAATAATCCCCCGTAATGTGCGATTAAGTGAGGCACCAAGTCATGGTCAACCAATCATCACTTATGATGCAAAATCTAGAGGTGCAGAAGTTTATTTAGAGATGGCGAGGGAAGTGATTAAAAATGGCTAAAGGTCTAGGAAAGGGTATTGGGGCATTATTTCCAGGAGAGTCTTTAGAACATAGTGGTCAAGTGGAAGAAATCCAATTAGATTTAATTGTTGCGAACCCATTTCAGCCACGTAAAATTTTCGATCAAGAAAGTTTACAAGAATTAGCTGATTCTATTAAAGAACATGGAATTTTGCAGCCAATTGCTGTGCGTAAAAAAGCACGCAAGTTTGAAATTGTTGCGGGAGAGCGTCGTTACAGAGCTTGTCTATTAGCTGGCCTCGAGGTTATTCCTGTCATTATAAAAGAGCTATCAGATGCACAAATGATGGAGCTTGCTATTTTAGAAAACCTCCAACGTGAGGATTTAACTGTTATTGAAGAAGCAGAAGCCTATCAGAGTTTAATGGAAAACTTACATTTAACTCAGGAAGAGTTATCGAAGCGATTAGGAAAAAGTAGACCACATATTGCCAATCACGTTCGACTACTGGCATTACCAGAAGATGTACGTAAATTGATGAATGATGGAACTCTATCGATGGGGCAGGGACGGGCATTACTCGGCTTAAAAAATAAAAGAAGAATATCAGAAGTGGCTAATAAGGTAATAAATTTAGGATTGAACGTACGTCAAGTTGAATTATTAGTGCAAAACTTAAATGAAGAAGTTTCACGTGAAACAATCCCTCCTAAGAAAAAAGATATCTTTGTAACTGCAAAGGAGTCACAATTACGAGACTACTTTGGAACAAATGTTCAAATAAAGAAAACAAGCAATAAAGGGAAAATAGAAATTGAATTTTATTCTGAAGATGATTTAGAACGAATATTGGAAATATTAAACATACAAGAAGAATAAAATAGTATTTCTATAACTTAATCAGAGCGCCAAGCAAATAGGCGCTCTCTATTTTTTAGAGAGAAAGAAGGCTTAAGTGTGGTATTACTAGGGGCATTAATAAATGCTGTGTTAATTATAGTAGGAGCATTAGTAGGGCGCATTTTTAAAAATCTTCCTGAATCTATGAAATCTACGGTTCTTTCTATTATTGGTTTAGCCGTCACATTATTAGGGATAAAAATGGGCTTTGAAAGTGATAATTTTATTATATTGGTAGTAAGTTTAGTGGTAGGTACAGTAATAGGTGAGTGGTTAGATTTAGATAAACAAATGAATCGTCTAGGTAAATGGGTAGAGAGTTTATTTCGTACAAAACGGGATGACCAAAATCAAATTAGCATAGCAGAAGGCTTTGTAACTGCCTCACTAATTTTTGTTGTAGGATCAATGGCTGTTATAGGTGCTCTTGATAGTGGTCTTCGTAATGATCATAATGTACTCATTACTAAAGGATTAATAGATGGATTTACATCCATTATTCTAGCCTCGACATTAGGTATAGGTGTAATGCTATCCGCTGTACCTGTCTTTGTTTATCAAGGATTAATAGCTCTTTTTGCAGGTGTTATAAGTTCCTTTATCCCTGATGCCGCACTACAAATGTTCATTACAGAAATGACAGCTGTTGGCGGGGTTATGATTATGGCAATAGGGTTAAACATTGCAGGCTTAGCTAAGATCAAAGCTGCTAACTTGCTTCCAGGTATCGTCATTGTTGGTATTATGGTGGCTATCTTCTACATTTTTTAGTGAATAACGATGAGCAGCCAGTAATAATGCTCTTGAAAGCTTTTCAGCCATTGCATAAGAGATATGAAGTCTGGTATTTTGTAAAACAAGCATTTCCATAAAGCCTCCAATATTGACGATTCCTTTCACGGAAATGTCTCCAATTGGGGGTAATTCTTTTTTTACAGCTTTTCCAGGGAAAATGGGTCCACTTTGAACTGAAATATGACCAACATTTTGCTCACTGCCGAGACAGGCATCAATCGCAATAATGAATGGTTTTGTAGTATGATTGTGTAGCTGTTGCATTGTAGAATCTAGGTTTAGAGCATGTAAAGGGTCTTCTAAGGAACCAACAATTTCATAAGGAAAGCTAACAGATTTTTTTAAAAAGCTACCAGTTAATGGACCAAGTGTATCACCCGTACATCGGTCACTGCCAATACAACAAAAAATTAGTCTTTCATGATGAAACGGTATATGTTCTAAAAATAATGTACTTAATTGCCAAACAGCATTTTTACTCTCATGATGAAGGGAATAAGGTAGTAACAAATTTGGTATAGTATTCATAAAAAAACTCACTTTCTTTTTATTTTTAGAAGTGCTCAATTTTTATGCAGTATACGCAAATTTTTAGCAAGTTATTCAAGAGGTGGTAATGATGGAAAAGAATAAAAAGTTAATGGAAAAATACTGGGACAAGCTCACATCTGAGGATCTTTGGGAAAAGGTTATTGATGCATCTATAGAAATTTTGCTCATTCTATTAGTATCGTGGATCGCTGTAAGATTAGGTAAAAAATTTATTAAAAAGGTGTTTTTAATCCGTATGCGTTCACCATTGAGCCACTCAGAGCGACGCCAACGAACAATTTCAAGATTATTACAAAGCGTGATTTCCTATGTCGTTTATTTCTCTGCAATCATTGGTATACTTTCTTCCTTAAATATAAAGGTAGCAGGTTTATTAGCGGGTGCAGGAATTGTTGGTTTAGCAATAGGTTTTGGTGCTCAAAGCTTAGTAAAGGATGTTATTACTGGATTCTTTATTATTTTTGAAGACCAGTTTGGTGTAGGCGATTATATAAAAATAAATGCTGCAGAAGGTACAGTTGTAGAAATTGGCTTACGTACAACAAAAATTAATGGTGCTACTGGTGAACAGTTCATCATTCCCAATGGTGCCATAGGCGAAGTCGTCAATTATTCTGTTAACAACTCCAAAATTTTTATAGATTTACAAATGGCCACGGATGCTGATTTTGAGAAAGCAGAAGGGGTTATTAATAAGTATTTAGAGACATTGCCTAAGATGCATAAAGAATTAATTGCAGCTCCGGTATTTCTAGGTGTGCAAAACGTGAAAGGGACAGAAGTAACCATTCGTATAGCTGCTGAAACATTACCGCAGCAACAATATGGAGTAGCACGTACCATACGCCGCGATATTACGAAACTCTTTGAAGAAAATAATATACCAATGGCCTATCCAAAAATGATGTTCTATGGCAAAGATGAGGGGAGAAGTGTGTAAGATGGAGGCAAAAAAATTTGGTTTAAACGATATTGTTGAAATGAAAAAACAACATCCATGCGGTACTAATAAATGGAAAATTATTCGTATGGGGGCGGATGTACGTATCAAATGCGAAGGATGTCAGCATAGTGTCATGATTCCACGTCGTGAATTTGAGAAAAAAATGAAAAAGGTTTTATTTTCTGCGGAAGAGTCGTAACATCAGGCATATTAGACTTTTTCTGGGTGAATCAATATAATAGATAAGGTTATAAGAGAGAAAATTTGAACTGAGTATAGAAAGGTTGTGTCCATCCATGGCATTAACAGCTGGAATCGTTGGTTTACCTAACGTTGGAAAATCAACATTATTTAACGCAATAACAAAAGCGGGCGCATTGGCTGCAAACTATCCATTCGCAACGATCGATCCAAACGTTGGTATAGTTGAAGTACCTGATGCACGTTTAGATAAATTAACAGAATTAGTGGTACCGAAAAAAACTGTGCCAACTGCATTTGAATTTACAGATATCGCTGGAATTGTTAAAGGTGCTTCCAAGGGTGAAGGATTAGGAAATAAGTTCCTAGCTCATATTCGTGAAGTAGACGCAATTTGTCAGGTAGTACGTTGTTTTGTAGACGAAAACATTACTCACGTTTCTGGTGCAGTAGATCCAATTGACGATATTGAAGTTATTAATCTAGAGCTTGCACTAGCTGACTTAGAATCTGTGGATAAACGTTTACAACGAGTTAGCAAAATGGCGAAACAAAAAGATAAAGAGGCTATGATAGAGGAGCCAGTGCTTCTAAAAATTAAAGAGCAACTAGAAAACGGTAAACCAGCTAGAGCAGCTGAGCTATCAGATGATGAATTAAAGGTAATTAAAGGTCTTCATCTGCTAACAATTAAACCAATGCTTTATGTAGCAAACGTTTCAGAAGATGAAGTAGCAGATGCAGACAACAACGAGTATGTGAAAAAAGTACGTGAGTATGCATCCGCTGAAGGTGCACAGGTCATTACTATTTGTGCAAAAATCGAAGAAGAAATTTCTGAGTTAGATGATGAAGAAAAAGCTATGTTCTTAGAAGAATTAGGAATTAAAGAATCTGGTTTAGATCAACTAATTCGTACTTCTTATGACTTATTAGGACTAGCTACTTACTTCACTGCAGGTGTACAAGAGGTACGTGCCTGGACGTTCCGTAAAGGAATGAAGGCACCTCAATGTGCTGGTATTATCCATACTGACTTTGAGCGCGGCTTTATTCGTGCAGAAACAGTGGCATATGATGATCTTCTTGAGGCAGGTTCGCAAGCAGCGGCTAAGGAAGCTGGTAAAGTACGTCTTGAAGGTAAAGAATATGAAGTACAAGATGGCGATATTATGTTATTCCGCTTTAATGTATAAAAAACTTACAAGGGCAATCTAAAATGGTTGCCCTTTTTCGATTGCGTAGTTATCAGAATTTTTAATGTATGGAGGCGACTTATGAATGAATCCTGTGCAAATTAAGGAACGTGGTTTAGAGTTTGAGCAACTGGGGATGCTACCACAAGATGTCTTAGATTATATTTATGAACAACGATTATTCAAATTGTTCACTCCAAAAGAATTAGGTGGTATGGATTTAAATTTAGTAGAAGGTGTAAAGATATTTCAACAGATGTCTGCACTTGATGGCAATTTTGGATGGCTCATTACTATTGGTACAGGTGGAAACGCATTTATTCCAACATTCAGTAAAGAAATTTGTGAAAAAATCTATTCTCCTAAAGAAGCAGTTATAGCAGGTAGTGGATATCCAACAGGGATAGCTGTAAAAACAATTGGAGGCTATTATGTAACAGGGCAATGGAAGTATTGTAGTGGTTCTAATTATGCATCAACATTTACGATGAATTGTTTAATTGAAGAAGATGGTATCAAAACCGAAAAAATTATTAGCTGCTCAGTAAATCCACATGATGTAGAAATTTTGAATGATTGGTCTGCAATGGGTTTAAAGGCAACAGCTAGTCATACAATCCGTGTAAACAATGTTTGGGTACCACAGGAAGCTACTTTTCAATTAGGGGTCATCAGAAATGATTATGGCAATTCAGTACATAACTTTCCATTTACCACTTTTGCAGAGGCTTCCTTTTTAGGCGTTTGTCTTGGGATGACAGAGAATTTTTTAGAAGAAGCTTTTGCTTTAATGAAGCAACGAAATCATGATGGAAGCAGAACTGAGCGAATTGGAGCCTTCCAATTTTTATGGATGCAGCAGCATAAACGTTTCAAGCAATGCGAGGAACAGTTTTATGCAACATTATCTGTCTTTTGGCAACAGCATCAAAAAGGTGAACAATTAACGGAAGAGGAATTATCACAATTTACTCAATTGGCTAAGGATATTGCTGCTGCTTGCTTAGAGATAGCGAATAATTTAATACGCAGTCTCGGTATGGATGCTATTACAGAAACATCTATGATTAACCGTATTTGGAGAAATTTATATACAGCAGCCCAGCATGGATTTTTAACTCCTTAAAGTATAAATAGAATCTGTAGTTGTTCATTTCTAATCTACAGATTCTATTTAATTATGTAGTCTTATTTTAATGATGATCCTTTTCCCGCAATAGATAAACATACAGCTTTGGTAATTTAGGATCATCCTGTACGATAGCATTACGTGGATATTTGCGTAGCTCTTTATACATGGCAAAATCGCCTACAGCTCCAGCTATTAACACCGCCCCTATCAATATTAAAACAGTACTGTTAAGATAAAACCCAACAATGGTTGGAAGTACTCCAGTCGTCCAGAATGGCAGTAATAAAGCTTTTTTCATAGCATGGTTGGGGAGAGGTTGCTCAGTAGTTGCATAGGCAATACCTTGCTCTAAATTTATGCCATATTTTAAAGCTTTAAAGGGAACTCTGCCAAAAATCATAAAGCCAATTAAATGAAAAGCCTCGTGTAGGATAATAAAAATTATATACAGCACAACAAATAGTGCTGTGCCACCAATCATCTTCCAAAAAGAAAAATGGAAATCTTTAAAGCAAATATATTGAATGGCAATAAATAATATGACAAGACCACTTGTAATCACAAAATTGTCGATCATTAACTTCTTTAAATCTAATTCAATAACGATAGGCTCCTTATCGTTGGTTAACATGAAGGCACTCCTTTCATAGATAATGAAATATACTGCCATTATATAACGAATTATTAGTTTGTGACTTGAAAGACATGTACCTATATGTTACAATTCATTGATGTGAGTAATAATTAATTACTTGCTCCTTGCTCCCTTAATTAGGAGAGCCTAAGTCCATAAGGAGGTGTAAACAGATGAGAAAATACGAATTAATGTACATCGTACGTCCGAACATTGAAGACGAAGCGAAGAAAGCTTTAGTTGAACGTTTCAACGAAATGTTAACTTCTAACGGTGCAGAAGTCATCGAATCAAAAGAGTGGGGCAAACGCCGCTTAGCTTATGAAATTCAAGACTTCCGCGAAGGTTACTACCAAATCGTAAAAGTAAACGCTACTTCAGATGCAATCAACGAGTATACACGTCTTGCTAACATCAGCGAAGACATCATTCGCCACATTGCAGTTCGCGAAGAAGCTTAATAATTAATTTTTTACAAAACGCTGAAAAGGAGGTTGTATTCTGATGATTAACCGTGTCGTATTAGTTGGAAGACTAACAAAAGATCCTGAGCTACGTTATACACCGAATGGAGTTGCGTCTACAAGATTTACAGTAGCTGTAAACCGTGCATTCTCAAATCAACAAGGTGAACGCGAAGCTGATTTCATTAGCTGTGTTGCTTGGCGTAAACAGGCTGAAAACCTAGCGAACTTCATGCGAAAAGGAAGTTTAATTGGGGTAGAAGGTCGTATCCAGACAGGCAGTTATGAAGGACAAGATGGTAAGCGAGTATACACAACAGATGTCGTGGCGGATAGCGTACAGTTTTTAGAACCCCGTAATGGTAGCGGTGCTCCTGCTCCTCAATATGGTGGACAAACTTACGGTAATAACCAACCGTCATATGGCGGTGGTCAACCACAACAACAGTTTAGTGGCGCTATGCCAGGGCAGGGTTCCTATGGCGGCGATTCGTATCAGCAAAATCAACCACCTATGAATCAGCCGAATTATACACGTGTAGATGAGGATCCATTTGCGAATAGCAAAGGGCCAATAGAAGTATCTGAGGATGATCTTCCATTCTAATGCTTCTAAATGATAAAAAAAGATAAGGAGGAGACACACTATGGCACCACGTCGCGGAGGCCGCAAACGCCGTAAAGTTTGCTACTTCACTGCTAATAACATTACGCATATCGACTATAAAGATGTAGATTTATTAAAAAAATTCATCTCTGAGCGCGGTAAAATTTTACCACGTCGCGTAACTGGCACTAGCGCTAAGTACCAACGTAAATTAACTTCAGCTATCAAAGTATCTCGTATCATGGGATTACTTCCATTCGTAGCAGAAGATAAATAAGATTGATGACGTTAAGGTAACTGACCTTACATCAATTTTAACTACCAGCATATTACGATATTCGTATCGGGTATGCTGGTTTTTTGTTATGGTTAAAAGGAAAATTATCAACTAGTTAGGTAAAAGTTCGAATTAAAATTGAAAAAATAATGACAATGTACATAGTGATCTAAGTGATTTTTGTTCAATACTATGAAAAAATGGTACAATAAAGGGTAGTAAGTTTGACTGAAAAAAAGGAAGGTTTTCAATGCCGAATAATCAAACAAAAGCGCTTGTACAAGGCTCAATGATGGTTGCACTTTTTACAATTTTGATGCTAATTTCTGCATATGTACCATTCATCTTTATAGTAGCTTTATTATTCGCTCCACTACCGATTGCTTGGTATAGCGCAAATTACAAGCGTTCCACATCAATACTCGTAGCAATAGTAGGCTGTATCCTAACCACTATAACGAGTGGAATATCCATGCTGCCATTTGCCTTTATTTTAGGGCTAGTAGGTGTCGTTATGGGTAACGCCATTTATTTGAAGAAGAGTAAGCTTTATTTATTTATGTCAACGGGGATTGCTAATCTCCTTTCGATGGCAATTGTTTATGTTGCTTATGTAAAGCTTTCAGGGATTGACTTCATAAGCATGAGTTTAGAGATGGCACGTAAAAATTATGAGCAATCTAATGAATTTGCGAAGAATGTAACAGGCCAAGTAGCCATTAATCCAGAGCAGCTTGAGGCAATGTTTAAAACAATTGAACTGACTATGCCTGCAACGATAACAATCTCAGCATTTTTTGCTGCATTTATTATCATTACAGTCAATTTACCAGCTCTAAAACGACTAGGGGTAGATGTTCCAAAATTTGCTCCATTCCAAAATATGAGATTACCACGCTCTATTTTATGGTATTACATGATCGTTTTATGTATTAATTTATTCATGCGTCCTGAGGCTGGCTCTACGCTAGATATTATTGTATTAAATGTTTCTTATATTTTATGGTTGTTACTGATTTTACAAGGAATATCTTTTATCCATTATTTTATCTCTAAAAAGGGGATGCCAAATGGAGTTAAATGGGTAGCAACTTTATTAGCAATTCCATTATCATCCTTTATGATCTTACTCGGTATTGTTGATTTAGGTTTTGACGTACGTTCACTTGTAAAGGGGAAGACTAAAGAATAAGGGGCTGATTGTAATGGGGACATTTAGAAAACGACCAATTCGCTATCCGCTTTTTGTTCTTTCCATATTTGGAACTGTGACGTTCGTGCTTCTATGTATTTGGAATATCGGGATAGGCATCGGTTATGGTGTAGGTTTTGTTTTACTGATGGCCTACACATGGAAAGTAGAGAAGATAGCTTTTGAGGAAACAGAAAAGCACATTGAATCTATCTCCTTCCGTATGAAAAAAGTAGGGGAAGAGGCACTGCTTGAAATGCCAATTGGGATACTGCTGGTTAATGAGCAGTATGAAATCGAATGGTCTAATCCATATATGCAAGGCATTTTAAATATGGAATCATTAGTTGGAGAAGGTATTGTAAATATATCTGATGACATCTATGTATTAATGAAGACCGAGGAGACTAATGAGGCGACGATTACACTACGTGATCGGAAATATCGTGTTTATTATAAAAAAGAGGAACGACTACTGTATTTCTTTGATATAACTGAACAGATTGCCATTGAAAAGCAATACTATGCAGACCGTACAGTAATCGCTATATTGTTTGTCGATAATTACGATGAAATCACGCAAGCCATGGACGATCAACCACGTAGTTTAACCAACACAATGGTTACTTCAATTGTCAATGAATGGGCTGCAGAGCATGGTGTATTTGTCAAACGAATATCATCAGATCGTTTCTTAGCAGTATTAAATGAATCCATTTTAACGGAGCTAGAAAAGAAAAAATTTGCTATATTAGATACCATTCGAGAAAAAACAGCTCAAAAGAATTTATCATTAACATTAAGTATTGGTGTAGGAGCTGGATCATCCTCATTAGTGGAGCTTGGTGAGTTGGCACAGTCCAGTCTTGATCTTGTATTAGGACGGGGTGGAGACCAAGTGGCGATAAAGCAACCTACTGGAAAACTTAAATTCTATGGTGGAAAAACAAATCCAGTCGAAAAACGTACACGTGTTAGAGCGCGCGTTATCTCACATGCATTACGCGATTTAATTCAAGACAGTGACCAAGTGTTTGTTATGGGACATAAAAATCCTGACATGGACTCCATTGGTGCTTCTGTAGGTGTACGTAAAATGGCACAAATGAATGATGTAAAGGGCTATGTCATTATCAATTTTGATGAATTAAATGGTAGCGTTACACGATTAATGAATGAAATAGAGAGTAAATCAGATTTCTATGAAAATTTCCTTACACCAGAGGAAGCCGCTGGTAAAATGACTGAGAAATCGTTGCTCGTTATTGTTGATACACATAAGCCTAATTTAGTAATTGATGCACACCTATTGAAATTAGCTGAAAAGGTGGT
This sequence comes from Lysinibacillus sp. AR18-8, assembly GCF_001705465.1. Classification (NCBI taxonomy): domain Bacteria; kingdom Bacillati; phylum Bacillota; class Bacilli; order Caryophanales; family Bacillaceae; genus Lysinibacillus; species Lysinibacillus sp. AR18-8. The sequence goes on along the minus strand of NZ_MDGU01000051.1, from coordinate 183,711 downwards.
TGTAATCGACCATCATCGTCGAAGTGAGGACTTTATTGAAAATCCTACACTCGTTTATATGGAGCCATATGCGTCGTCCACAGCAGAGCTAGTGACAGAGTTACTAGAATATCAGCCGAAACGTGCAAAAATTAATATGCTAGAAGCTACTGCATTACTAGCGGGTATTATCGTTGATACCAAAAGCTTTACACTTCGAACAGGAGCACGTACATTTGAAGCAGCTTCTTACTTACGAACAAATGGTGCCGATACAGTATTGGTCCAACGTCTCTTGAAGGAGGACGTGGACACATATATAGAGCGCTCCAAAATTGTGCAAACAGTTAAGTTCGTAAAACCAGGAGTAGCTGTTGCTGTAGGTGAGGAATCAAAAGTGTATGACTCTGTCTTAATTGCGCAAACAGCCGATATTTTACTAACGATGAAGGATGTTAGTGCATCCTTTGTCATTGCACATCGGGCAGATGGCAAAATTGGTATAAGTGCACGATCACTTGGCGAGGTCAATGTACAGCTAATTATGGAGAGGCTTGGCGGCGGTGGACATTTAACGAATGCTGCCTGCCAAATAGATGCTAAATCCATCGATGGTGTGAAAAAACATTTAGAAGAGGCCATAAATGAGGTCTTTGAAGGGAGTTCTGACTAATGAAAGTAGTATTTTTAAAAGACGTTAAAGGAAAAGGAAAAAAAGGTGAAATTAAAAACGTAGCTGATGGCTATGCACAAAATTTCTTAATCAAGAATGGCTATGCAGCGGAAGCAAATGCGCAAGCTTTAAGCCAAATAGAGGGGCAAAAGAAATTAGAGGCCAAAAATGCTGCTGCCGAATTAGCTGAAGCACAAGCATTAAAGGAAAAAGTAGAAGCACTAACAGTTGAGCTAAAAGCAAAATCAGGTGATGGTGGCCGCTTATTTGGCTCAGTATCTACAAAGCAAATTGCTGATGCATTACAAAAAGTGCACGGTATTAAAATTGACAAACGTAAAATGACTTTACCTGATGGGATTCGTTCACTTGGCTTTACAAATGTTCCTGTAAAACTACATCATGAAGTATCAGCAACGTTAAAAGTACATGTAACGGAAGAATAAGGAGCGACAATCCATGAGTGAACCGATGATGGACCGCGTTCCACCGCATAACCGGGAGGCGGAGCAATCGGTTATCGGTGCTATCTTCCTTGAGCCACAGGCATTAATAACAGCATCAGAAATTTTATTGGCAGATGATTTTTATTTAAATGCCCATAAGAAAATTTTCGAAACGATGTTGCGCTTGAGTGATCAAGGAAAAGCGATAGATGTTGTAACAGTTACAGAAGAATTATCAGCTAAAAAAGAGATTGAGGACGTTGGCGGGCTTTCTTATTTACTAGAGCTCGCCAATGCTGTCCCTACAGCTGCCAATGTCGCTCATTATGCCAAAATCGTTGAGGAAAAGGCCCTCTTACGTCGATTGATTCGAGTGGCTACGAAAATTGTCGAGGACGGCTATACACGTGAAGACGAAGTAGAGGCATTATTAGGCGAGGCAGAGAAGAAAATGATGGAGGTTGCCAATCGAAAGAATGCAGGTGACTTTAAGCATGTTAAAGATGTGCTAGTGGAAACTTTCGATAATATTGAGCAACTGCAATCACAAAAGGGAGAAGTAACAGGTATCCCGACTGGCTTCCGTGATTTAGATAACATTACTGCAGGCTTTCAACGCAACGATTTAATCATTGTTGCTGCTCGTCCATCTGTAGGGAAAACAGCCTTTGCATTGAATGTTGCGCAAAGTGTTGCTGTACAAGCTCGTGAAAATGTTGCAATCTTTTCTTTAGAGATGGGTGCAGAGCAACTGGTCATGCGTATGCTTTGTGCAGAAGGAAATATAGATGCACAAGTTTTACGTACAGGTGCTTTAACTACAGAAGATTGGGGTAAACTAACTATGGCAATGGGTAGTTTATCGAATTCAGGGATTTTTATTGATGATACTCCAGGTGTACGTATCAATGAAATCCGTGCAAAATGTCGTCGTTTAGCTCAGGAGAATGGACTAGGAATGATCTTAATTGATTATTTACAGTTGATTCAGGGGAGCGGCAAGCCAGGAGAAAACCGTCAGCAAGAGGTATCAGAGATTTCCCGTTCCTTAAAGGGATTAGCCCGTGAATTAAAGGTACCTGTTATTGCGTTATCACAGTTATCTCGTGGTGTTGAGCAACGACAAGATAAACGGCCAATGATGAGTGATTTACGTGAATCGGGAAGTATTGAGCAAGATGCTGATATTGTTGCGTTTTTATACCGTGATGATTATTACGATAAAGAATCTGAGAATAAAAATATGATCGAAATTATCATTGCGAAACAACGTAATGGTCCAACAGGAACTGTTACATTGGCCTTTAAAAAAGAATTCAATAAATTCATTAATGTGGATTGGTCACAAATGCCACCTCCACCGCCACGTGATTAGTCAAGTTACTCGTCATTCAGATAAGTTGCCTATTAGTAATGAAATATTACCCTTAGAATAAATTAATCTGAATGTTCGATAATATTCATACCATTCTGTTATTAAACACGAACGTTGAATCAGATTTTTTGATTTTATGTTCGTGTTTTTTCGCTATTTTTTATTGACGAGTTGTTTCTATCATTGTTACAATAATTGAGGCTTGAAAATTGAGATACAAAGGTATCTAACGGAGGTGCTGATTATGACATCAGTAGTAGTTGTAGGAACACAGTGGGGAGACGAAGGAAAAGGTAAAATTACAGATTTCCTTTCGCACAAAGCCGATGCCATCGCTCGTTTTGCCGGTGGAGATAATGCAGGACATACCATTAAAATTGATGGTGAAACTTATAAATTACATTTAATTCCATCAGGGATCTTCTATAAAGATAAAACTTCAGTAATTGGTAATGGATTAGTTGTGAATCCAAAATCATTAGTAACAGAGCTTAAAGGTTTACAAGAGCGTGGTATTAATACAGATAATCTACGTATTTCTAATCGTGCACATGTGATTTTGCCTTATCATATTAAACAAGATATTGCGGATGAAGAAAGTCGTGGAGACAATAAAATCGGCACAACTTGTAAAGGTATTGGACCTTGTTATCAAGATAAAGTAGCACGTATTGGGATTCGTATGGCTGACTTACTTGATAAGGAAATCTTTGAGGAAAAACTACGTCATAATTTAGCCATTAAAAATAAGTTATTTGAGAAATTCTATGAAGTTGAAGGCGTAACATTCGAAGAAATTTTCGAGGAATACTATGGTTACGGACAAGAAATTGCTAAGTATGTTACGGACACGTCTAAAATTTTGAACGATGTCCTAGATGAGGGCGGTAAAGTGCTATTCGAAGGTGCACAAGGAATTTTACTTGATGTCGATCAAGGTACGTATCCATATGTAACATCTTCAAATCCTGTTGCTGGGGGAGTAGCGATTGGTGCAGGTGTTGGGCCATCACGCGTAACAAGCGTTATTGGTGTATCTAAGGCCTATACATCTCGAGTAGGAGATGGACCATTCCCAACGGAGTTGTTCGATGAAGTAGGCCAACAAATTCGTGAGGTTGGTCGCGAATATGGTACAACAACAGGTCGTCCACGTCGTGTAGGCTGGTTCGACACAGTCGTTGTTCGTCACTCACGCCGTGTAAGTGGCATTACTCATCTTGCTCTTAACTCTATCGATGTTTTATCGGGCTTAGAAACAGTAAAAATTTGTACAGCCTATAACTATAAAGGTGAAACAATCACAGAGTATCCAGCAAACCTTCATATTATTGAACAATGTGAGCCGATTTATGAGGAGCTTCCAGGCTGGTCAGAGGATGTAACAAGCTGCAGAACTTTAGAAGAGCTACCTGAAAATGCACGCCGCTATGTGGAGCGTATCAGCGAACTAACGGGCATTCAAATTGCTACTTTCTCTGTTGGACCTGCACGTGAGCAAACAAACGTGTTAGTGGACGTTTGGGAAGCATAATAAAATAAAATGAAAAGGGCGTGCCAAATGCGGCATGCCCTCTTTTAGTGAATATCTTTCTTCTTAAAGCGACCACCTTTTACCTCAGCGATATTACCGATGGCTAGAAAAGCATTGTCATCTATTTCAGCGACGATTGTTTTCAATTTAGATTCTTCTAAACGAGTAATAACGGTAAATATGACTTTCTTGTCATTCCCCGTATAAGCTCCCTCTCCGTGAAGGAAAGTAACACCACGACCAAGTCGATCCATAATCGTTTGTCCAATTTCATCGATGTCATCACTTATGATATAAACCGATTTAGATTCTTCCAATCCTTGAATAACAATATCAATCATTTTATAGGCAATATAGTATGCAATGATGGAGTACATGGCTTGCTCCCAATTAAAAATAAATCCTGCCACCGTAAAAATAATGATATTGAAGAACATGATGATTTCTCCAACTGAAAAAGGTGTTTTGCTATTAGCTAAAATAGCTAATATTTCAGTTCCATCCAATGAACCTCCATAACGAATGACAATTCCGACACCAACTCCTAAAATCATTCCTCCAAAGACTGTTGCCAATAATGTGTCTTCCGTAAATGGATGGATATTATGTAAGGCGAGTGTTGAAAATGAGAGTACGGTAATACCTAGACCTGTGGACAATGCAAAGGTTTTACCAATTTGTTTATAGCCTAAAAAAATAAAAGGTAAGTTTAAAATGAAGATGAAAATACCAAGGGGTAATTTTAACAAATGAGATGTGATAATGGAAACACCTACGATGCCACCATCCATAATGTGGTTGGGTACTAAAAACAGTTCCAAGCCCAATGCCATTATAATCGCGCCTAGCGAAACCATAATAATTCTTGCAAAAACTTTACGCATGCTATTTTTCTGAGGTCTCAACACTTTTGTTGTGATCTCAGAGGTTTGTGAATCACTCAATTTAATCGCTCCAATCAAATAGTGTACCTTCTATATATATTTTATCGGAATATTAAAAAAGTAAAAAGTATTAAGTCAAAATTCACTTGAAAAAATTTGAGAATAGTATACAAATGATAGTTAAATTGAATTTTAAGAACCAATATATGAATAAAATTACAGTATTTATAAACTATATAAAATATATTCTATGTAACAATAAGTAGATAAATAATACATTTACATTACAAAAGAGTGAAATCGTTCAAACGTCATTTTCTTTATGGTACATTATAGGGGTGCAAAAAATCCTTGTGGGTAAATCATCCTACAGTAGGGTAAAGTTGGAAGGGGCTTTATTGATGAATTCGTTTTGGAAAAGAAAAGAAGAAAACAATAGATTCACCTACAATTTTTCTTCTTTTAAAAAGGCTTCAATCATTGTAGTTTTAATGACAAGCCTAACGATTAACATGGGATTTGCTAAGGAATATAACAAAGAAAACTTAAATAAAATTTACCACGTATATGTGGGGAATGAATATATTGGTGCAGTATCTGATGAGAAAGCAATTCAAGAAATAATTGCATCAAAAGAAAAAGTGGCAAGTCAGCAATTCAAAGGTTTATCCATTGATGCTAGCTCAGCTGTTAAAATAATCCCAGAACAAGTATTTACAAATGAAACAAAAGATGCAGAAACATTATCAAAACTTAAGCAATCTTTAGTGGCCAAATCAGATGCCTTTACATTATTAGTAAATCACAAACCAGTAGTATCACTAAAGAATACGGAAGCTTATGAGAAAACTGTTCAAATGTTAAAGCTACAATATGTTTCTCAGCAAGAATTAGATAACTTATCAAAACGCCAAGCTAGCAATAATCTACCAGAATTAAAAGATGGTGAGTCTAGACTTCTAAATGTTTCCTTTAAACAAGGAGTTTCAGGGTTATCACAAAAAGTGACACCCACTGATATATTATCACCTGAGCAAGCCGTGAAGTTTTTAATGACAGGCTATCTTGAGCAAGAAACATATAAAATTGAATCAGGAGACGTGTTAGGGTCAGTTGCTAAAAAACATAATTTAACAACAAGTGAACTACTAGCTCTAAATCCGGATATCACAGTAGATACAGTTTTACAAATTGGACAAGAATTAAATGTTACTGTGGCAAAGCCATTTGTGACACTTGAAGTAAAAAAGGAAAAGAAAGTTGCGGAAGTCATTCCGTTTAAAAAAGTAATTGAAGAAGATCCTACAATGTATAAAGGTGAAAAGGTCATCAAGCAAGAAGGTGTTAATGGAAAAAAAGAAACAACTTATGCATTAACATCTGAAAATGGTACACAGACATCAAAAGTTGCCTTAGAGGAAAAAATACTTCAACAGCCAGTAGATGAAATTGAAGTAGTTGGTACAAAGGTTATTTCTTCACGTGGAACTGGAGAATTTGCATGGCCAGCAGTCGGGGGCTATATTTCAAGTGGTATGGGTGAACGTTGGGGAGCCTTCCATCGTGGTATTGATATCGCTCGACCAAGTAACTATAATATTTTAGCTGCTGATAATGGTGTAGTTGTTGCTGCTGGCACTTCTGGCACCTATGGTAATCGGATTGTTATTAATCACAATAATGGTTTTACAACACTTTATGGACATTTATCTTCAATTAATGTTGAAGTCGGACAAGTAGTGGAAAAAGGTTCTGTGATTGGTATTATGGGTTCCACTGGAAATTCGACAGGTACACATTTGCACTTTGAAGTTGAAAAGAACGGTTCATTAGAAAATCCGTTATCTTATGTAGGCCGATAAAACATGTTGAATAGAAGGCAGTCCGAATAATGGACTGTCTTTTTCTATTATTTCCCGAGAAATAATTGTTGAATTACATCGCTTTTTGTCACAGTATTAGAGGGATTGAATATCGATTAATGCATAGAATCCGAAAGCATGATAGAGTTAAGAGTAGTGAATTTACAAATACACATTGTTTAAGAATAGATAAGAAGCGAAAGGGAGAGTATGTATGAATAAAACAATTTTAGTTGTTGATGATGAGAAACCAATCGCAGATATTTTGCAATTTAATTTAATAAAAGAAGGCTATAAAGTTATTTGTGCTTATGATGGTGATGAGGCATTAAAGAAAGTAGAGGAAGAGCAACCAGATTTAATGCTTTTAGATATTATGCTGCCAAAGCGTGATGGAATGGAAGTTTGTAGAGAAGTACGTAAAAAATATGATTTTCCGATTATTATGCTAACAGCTAAAGGCTCTGAAATTGATAAAGTATTAGGATTAGAGATGGGTGCAGATGACTATGTCACAAAGCCATTTAGTACAAGAGAGCTGATTGCACGTGTAAAGGCCAATATGCGCCGTTTACAAGTAGTCGCTCCAGCAGCAGAAGAGGCTGAGGAGGAGTCGAATGAGATTGTCGTAGGTTCGCTTGTTATTCAACCAGATGCTTATTTAGTAATGAAGCGTGATGAAGCAATTGAATTGACACATCGAGAATTTGAGTTACTTCATTATTTAGGGAAACATATTGGACAAGTAATGACACGGGAGCACCTCCTACAAACAGTATGGGGCTATGATTACTTTGGTGATGTACGAACTGTTGATGTAACAATTCGCCGTTTACGTGAAAAAATTGAGGATAATCCTAGTCATCCCGCTTGGATTGTCACACGACGTGGTGTAGGTTATTATTTACGAAATCCTGAACAGGAGTAATAGGAATGCAGAAAGTGAGCTTCTTTAAATCCATTCATGTCAAACTAGTGCTGATTTATATTTTATTAATATTGCTTGCTTTACAAATTATCGGTATCTATTTCGCTCGTGAATTAGAAAGAAATTTGAAGAGCAACTTCCAAGATTCCATTTTTCAGCGAGTTGACTTGATGCAATATAGTCTTCGTGAGGAAATTTTAAAGGAACGCGATGAAAGCATGCCTAAACTAGAGGAGAGCCTAAAGTCAATTGTTATGGAGTTTTCTACTGGTTTAAGGGATGTTTCAAATGGTGATATTTTAGAAATTCGTGTCATTGACGATAGACAAAGAATACTTGCAACATCTGAGCTTGAAAACCAGAATTTAATAGGTCAGCGCTCTAATACTGATCTTGTACGTCGAGCGATATCTGCCGAAACACTGTTTGATATTATTAAGCTGGACAATAAGACGAGAAATCGTGTGTGGGTTTTAGCGAATCCCATTCGTGCGGGTGCAGGACCAGATGATGAAATCATTGGTGTACTCTATATTGAAGCCAATATTGAATCAGTTTTTGAACAAATGAATGATATTAATCAGATTTTCCTTGGTGGTACGGCAATGTCCTTGGTCATTACCATCTTCTTAGGTATTCTTGTGGCAAGAACGATTACACAGCCTATTGCTGATATGCGAAAGCAGGCTCAGGCAATGGCGAAGGGGAACTATTCTCGAAAGGTACGTGTATATGGTACAGATGAAATCGGCCAGCTAGCCATTACCTTTAATCATCTAACCAACCGTTTGCAGGAAGCACAATCGACCACAGAAGCTGAACGTCGAAAGCTAGATTCAGTTCTGAGTAATATGACAGATGGTGTAATTGCAACAGATCGTAAGGGACGTATTATTCTCATCAATGACCCTGCATTGGAATTACTGCATATTTCAAGGGATATTACATTAGGGCGTCCTATCGCCTCTGTATTGGGGATTGATCAGGAATATAGTTTTGAAGACTTAATTCATATGAATGATGCCGTGAATTTAAACTTCAGTACAGCAGATGCTCCCTATATACTTCGTGCTAATTTCTCTGTTATTCAAAAAGAAACAGGCTTTATTAATGGTCTGATTACTGTTTTGCACGATATAACAGAGCAAGAAAAGATTGAAATGGATCGTCGAGAATTCGTATCGAATGTATCACATGAGTTAAGAACGCCATTAACAACAATGCGTAGTTATTTAGAGGCACTTGCAGATGGTGCATGGAAAGATGAAAATATTGCTCCTACGTTTTTAAATGTGACACAAACCGAAACAGAGCGTATGATTCGTCTAGTAAATGATTTACTGCAGTTATCAAGAATGGATAGTTCAGATTACGAGTTGAATAAAGATATTGTCTTATTTAATTCATTCTTTAACCGCATTATAGACCGATTTGAAATGTCTAAGTCTGACAAGGTACATTTTGAACGATTATTCCCTGAAACCTCCTTTTATGTAGAAATTGATACGGATAAAATCACACAAGTTATTGATAATATCATTTCCAATGCTATTAAATATTCTCCAGATGGTGGCAATATTCGCTTTGGCTTTACGGGACAGGATGACATGTTGAAAGTCATGATTTCAGATGATGGCATGGGCATTCCTAAAGAAAATGTTGGCCGTATTTTTGATCGCTTCTATCGTGTGGATCGTGCACGCGCTCGTTCTATGGGAGGAACAGGCTTGGGACTAGCTATTGCGCGGGAAATGATTGAAGCACACGGCGGTAAGATTTGGGCTGAAAGTGAAGAAGGACAGGGTACAACAATTTTCTTCACATTACCATATGATGCAGATGAATTTGGTGAGGCAGGTGAGTGGGAATGAAATATATAGAGCCAGTTAAATCTGTTGTATTATTTCTACTTGTTATGCTGAGTGTGATTTTAACTTTTTTAATTTGGACCTATACACCTGATTATAAATATATTGAAAAAACAGAGGGCGAGGAAATTTTAATTAAGCCTCAAAAGGATATGGAGGATATTATTCGACCATACAAGGCTATTTTCCGATCTGAAGAAGAGTTTACAGGCACAGTTTCTAATGCAGCTATGAAAGACATGATGAAAGTATTTAAAGGCTGGAATGTTTTAGATTTGGTGTCTGTAAACAATAATCTTTCTGCAAACTATGTGAATCAAATTATTGGCGCAGATCATCGAATGACAATATTTTTTACAGGAGAGATTCCTTTTTCAGCTTTTAACACAACCTTTCAGTTCACTGATAAGGAATTACCAGAAACAACGTTCAATCGTATGATTATAGATTGGAGTAATTACAATAGTAAAGAATTGATGTTGTATTACATTAGTGGTAATAACCAATCATTATTCCGCTCACATGTCAGTGTGCCAAACATGAATCAATTTATACAGGAAGTCATAGAGCCTGCCAAAAAATATGAGGTTTTTAAAGAAGTAGAAAGAGAAGGCTATACATCTCTTTATTTGGCGAACAGTAATATTGAATCTGTAAAATATACGTATTTTATTGAGGATATTACGCCAGAACTATTTAAAAATGTATTATTCCCAGATCCAAATATTGTGCAGCGGAATGTGGAAAGTGCATCCTCTGAAAAATATACAGATGGTATGTCGTTAATGACCTTAGAAACAAATCTTAAATCATTAAACTATGTTTATCCTGCTGCAGAAAGTAGTATTAGAGTCGAGCCATCCAAGCTTTTAAAGGATAGCTTTGAATTTATTAATGAGCATGGAGGATTTACCGCAGATTTCCGCTATGCTTCATCCAATACCAATAAAAATCAAATAGATTATCAAATGTATTTGCAAGGTTTCCCTGTCTATAGCAATCATGTCATTACACGAATGACAACGATTTGGGGAGATAGTCGAATTTTCCATTATAAGCGTCCATACTTCTCATTGGATATGGATATATCATTGGAGAAAGAAATCAAAGAGTTAGCATCAGGTGCGGAGATCGCAGAGAGATTAAAAAGCGCTAACAGTATTCCTCTGTCTGATATCGATGAAATCGTCTTAGGCTATTATTTAACACAAAATCAAGAACAGAATATATTTATATTTGAACCTTGTTGGTTTGTTATTCGTAATGGTACATGGACTAAACTGACTCCTGAAGTATTAGGAGGTGTTAAAAATGGATTGGAATAGAACAAAATCTATTTTTATATTCGTTTTTTTAATACTGAACATCTTCTTGTATTCACTTTATGTCAATCGCTATAATGAAGCAAAAGATATTGAGGTACCAGGTGAAAGAACAATAGAAGCTCGTTTAAAGGATGATAATATTACGTACGGCACATTACCAAATAATATTGAATCTGCTTCGTATATGACAGCTCAAGTGCATAAATTCACACCAGCCGAATTTAATAATAGTAACCAGCAAGTTAAATTTAAGGATGATAATAATACAAAGGCTCGTGTTATTTTTATGAGGCCTGTTAAATTACGTAATGTAAGTGATGACGCAAGCTTTACAGATTTTGTCCTAGCAAACATCATTGAAGGTGCATCTTATGCTTTATGGAAAATAGACCGCGAAGAACGAGTCGCAATTTTTTTCCAAAAGACAAACAATCGAATGTTCTATTATAGTGGTTCATTAAAAATAAAATGGAATGCTAATAACGAAGTAACAATGTATGAGCAAACAATGATTGATAATATTGAAGAAATGGAACAGCAGGAAACAGTTATTCCTCCACTTCAAATTATTCAAACTTTGTATGCAAAGGGACCGCTCAAGCCAGATTCTCGCATTACACAAATGAAACTAGGTTACTCAACGCTTGTTAAATTGACACGTACTCAGGTATTGGTGCCAACATGGGAAGTTCAAGTGAAATTATCTGATGGGACAAAAGAAGAGTACTTTGTGAATGCAGTAGAAGGTAAAGTCATCGAAATCCAGGAGGACAAGCAAGAGAGCGAAGAAGAAGACTGGGGAGTTGAATAATGCGATTTAGTGTTTTAGCAAGTGGCAGTACAGGGAATTCGATTTATGTAGAGAATGACGATCATGCTTTTATCGTTGATGCGGGTCTTAGTGGGAAAAAGATGGAGCAGTTATTTACAAAAATCGACCGTAATATGAAGCAGCTCAGTGGTATCTTTGTTACACATGAGCATAGTGATCATATTAAAGGAATTGGTGTACTGGCACGGAAATATAATGTACCAATTTACGCAAACGCCAAAACGTGGCAGGCAATGGATGGGCTTATTGGGGACATTCCTGTAGAGCAACGTTTTGAATTTGAAATGGATACAGTGAAGCATTTTGGTTCTTTAGCTGTTGAATCCTTTGCTGTTTCACACGATGCAGCAGATCCAATGTTCTATACTTTTCATGAAAATGATCGCAAGCTTGTTATTATTACAGATACAGGCTATGTCAGTGATCGTATGAAAGGAATTATTCGAGGCGCTGATTCTTTTGTCTTTGAAAGTAATCATGATGTCAATATGCTACAAATGGGACGCTATCCTTGGTCTATTAAACGTCGTATTTTAAGTGATGTAGGACATGTGTCTAATGAGGATGCAGCAATTGCAATGAGTGAGGTTGTATTTGATAAGACGACCAATATTTATCTTTCACATTTAAGTAAAGATAATAATATGAAAGAGCTAGCACGTATGAGTGTCGCACAAACCTTACAATCTTGTGGCATCCTTGTTGGTGAGCATGTTCATCTATTTGATACGGATGCAGAAGAACCAACAAAATTGGTGACGGTTTAATCATAGGCTATTTAGATAAAATTTGAAGCTGTTCAACGCATAAAAAAATGCATTGAGCAGCTTTTTTTATGCCTATTTTATTTGTTTTTCATCTGATTTTAATGTTTGAATCGTAAGATTAGGGTAACAACTAATTAGATAGCACTCAAAGGAAAGGATGACGAACATGAGCTATTTCCAAGATGATGATAAAAACAGTGATTTCCTTAAAAATGATGAAGTACCGAAATCACCTCTTCAAGAAAGACTAGAGCGCGAGGAGCAAGAAATGCAGACTAAGCGCATGAAAAAGAAAGGTGGAGGAGGTAAAGGCGGCTATTTCTTTAGTGGTCTGGTCGGTGTCATTATAGGTGCTTTACTTGTGTGGCTTATGCTACCGGGACTTGTCAATCAAATGCCTGGAACAACAACAAGTAATACAGGAAAAAATAACACAACAATTAATCAGGTAGCTACAGAAGTAACGACAGATGTGACAACTGCAGTTGATAAAGCCTCACAAGCAGTTGTTGGTATCACAAATATTCAAGAAGTCACAAGCGGAGGTTTTTGGAGCCCACCATCAACGACAACAAAAGAAGCAGGAAGCGGTTCAGGTGTCGTTTATAAAATTGAAGGTGACAAAGCCTTTATCATCACAAATAACCATGTTATTGAAGGGGCAAAGCAGTTAGAGGTCACAATGCCAGACGGAACAAAAGAACCTGCACAATTAGTGGGTCACGATGTTTGGACGGACCTTGCAGTTATTTCTATTAACTCTAAAAATGTTAAAACAGTTGCGACATTCGGGAATTCGGATGTATTAAAACAAGGTGAAACAGTGATTGCCATTGGTAACCCACTTGGTTTAGACTTCTATGGTTCTGTGACAACTGGTGTTGTTTCAGGTAAAGACCGTTCTGTACCAGTAGACTTAAATGGTGATGGCACAGAAGATTGGCAACAAGAAGTATTGCAAACAGATGCTGCGATTAACCCAGGGAATAGTGGTGGAGCACTTGTGAACTTAGCTGGAGAATTAGTAGGAATTAACTCCATGAAAATTGCTGAATCCTCAGTTGAAGGTTTAGGGTTCTCTATTCCAATTAATTCAGCTATTCCAATTATCGAGGAACTAGAGAAAAATGGAGAAATGAAACGTCCAACAATGGGAGTTTCACTTGCAGATTTAACAGATGTGCCATCATTCTATCAACAACAAACATTAAAATTACCTGCAGAGGTGACAACAGGCGTTGTTGTAACAGATGTCATGAATAACTCACCAGCCTCAAAAGCAGGGGTTCAACAATACGATGTTATTGTAGAGATGGATGGTCAAAAAATTGAAACAACTATTGATTTACGCAAACATTTATATAATGACAAAAAAATTGGTGATAAGCTAACATTAAAAGTGTACCGTCAAGGTAAATTAGTCGAGCTATCACTAACATTAACAAACGGTAATACATTGTAAAGAAGATGAAAAGCGATGGAGATCTAATCAATCTCCATCGCTTTTTTTATGAGGATGGAGAAAATACTTTTATGAAATATTGTGGATAACTAGAAAATTGTGAATACTAATTCCGCACAGTAAATCGGGAGTAAAAGGCACTTCTTCCATACATGCTATTACTTTGTTACAATAGATTGTGGATAACATAGACTGATTTGTGAATAAGTTTGTGGAAATTTCGGAAAATAAGGAGACATCAAAAAATGGAAAAGTACAGCTGTGAAAGCCATATAGATCACGCTTTAGACATGTTTGTAGCAGAGCAAAAAGTGTTCCCAATTATGGATAAAATCGAAGAGGATAAAAAGTTATCCACAAAGTGTAGCTACTGTGAACAGGCAGCAGAATATATTGTATCAAGTAAATAACTTTACACAATATATAGAGAGTGCTTGTGGATATGTTGATAACTTTTGTGGATAATTTGTTTGTAAATGAATTGTAAAGGTGGATAACGTGTGAATATAACGATTGTATCAGTCGGCAAGCTAAAAGAAAAGTACTTAAAAATGGGGATCGATGAGTACGTAAAACGTCTTGGCGGCTATGCAAAAATGGATTTGGTTGAAGTGCCAGACGAAAAGGCACCTGAACAACTAAGTGAAGCCGAAATGGATATCGTCAAGAAAAAAGAGGGCGAACGCATCCTAACGAAAATCAGTCCAGATGCCTATGTAATTGCCCTAGCCATCAACGGCAAAATGAAAACCTCCGAACAAATGGCTGCCGACATCGAATCCCTCATGACCTACGGCAAAAGCAAAATCGCCTTCGTCATCGGTGGCTCCCTCGGTCTACATGAAGATGTGTTAAAGCGTGCAGATGAGCAGCAATCTTTTGGTAAGATGACACTTCCTCACCAGCTCATGAAGCTTGTGCTAGTCGAGCAGATTTATCGTAGTTTTAGGATTATGAAGGGTGAACCGTATCATAAGTAAGGGCGGTTTTGGAATTTTTAGGATAAAAGGACTAACTATATCATATTAGTCAACTTAGTTATGTATATGAAAAATATATTTTTAATGGTACTATATGTATAAAATTGAAATTTATAAGGGGATTGATTATGGAGTATTTAAGTAACTTTCAATCAAGAGAAGATTTGGTAAATTTGTATAAAGACAATGCATTATTATTATATGCATTAGAATTGAGATTGCAAATTCAAGACATTCAAGCAGTTGCAACAGATGCTTTAACAGATGGGAACGATGATAAAAAGTGTGATTTAGTATATATATCTGAAGAAGATGGAATTGCAATTATTGCACAAGGATACATGGCTCAAAAATCCCGATACTCTGCGCCAGCTAATAAAGCGAGTGATTTAAATACTGCTATAACTTGGCTTTTAAATGAAAATATAGATAAATTACCTTTAGATATAAAAGCAGCCGCAATACAATTGAGAGAAGCTTTATCAGAAGGAAAAATACATACATTGCAAGTATGGTTTGTGCATAATTGTCCAGAATCAGAAAATGTACGTAATGAAATGAATGCAGTAAAGTTATCTTTAATTCAGGCAATAAAAGAATACGTTAAAGAGGAAAGTTCCATTAACATACTATCTTTTGAAGTAGGTAATGAAACTTTAAATAATTGGTATAAAGCATCATCTGTCCCGATTTTAGTTACAGACGAGTTTGATATTCCGATAAAAAATGGCGGATATGCTATTGAAGGGGAAAATTGGAAAAGTTATATGACCTCAATTCCTTTAATTTTCTTATATGACAATTACCAAAAATATAAAGATGATTTATTTTCATCAAATATCAGAGGGTATTTAGGGAGCCTTAATAAGAAAAATAATATTAATAATGGAATCAAAAAAACAGTAGAAAATACACCAGATAATTTTCTGATTTATAACAATGGCTTAACTATCGTTGTAAACGAATTTGTAGGAATTAACGATCAATTAATAAGAATTAAAGGTTTATCTATCGTTAATGGTGCTCAAACAACTGGGGCGGTTGGGTCTGTAATAACTAGACCTAGTAAAGATGCCCTAGTAACTGTAAGATTTATAAAATGTGACGATCAAAATATTTTAAGAAATATTATTGAATTTAATAATAAACAGAATGTTGTAGAATCTTCGGATTTTAGAAGTACAGATGAAGTTCAAGGCAATCTTAGAAAACAATTTGGTCTTATTCCTAATGTTATTTATTTAGGTGGCCGGAGAGGTGGTAGTGAAGATAAGATTAAAAGATATAGTAATTTAATTTCACATGATATAGTTGCTCAATGTTTAACAGCATATCATCAAGATCCAGGTACGGCATATAATAGAAAAAAAGAGATTTGGGAAAGTAACTCACTTTATTCAAATATTTTTAGCGAAAAAACATCAGCTAGACATATCCTTTATGTTTATTCTTTATATCAGGCTATTGAAAGTAAAAAAAATTCTTTAAAAGCTCTGCATAAAGAAGGTGCATTAGATGTTACAAGTAAAGCTATATACGAATTTTTAATTGTAAGAGGCTCTGTATGGGTACTTATTGCAGCTGTGGCTAATTGTATAGATAGTTTACTGGGTGTAACTGTAAGAGATTCATTTGACTTAAAGTTTAAAGAGGATATCAGTTTAGAAGAATCGGTTGTGTTGTGGGAACAGCAATTGAATATTATGTTACCTTTTGTAACTTCATTAATACCAGCTGTACAAAATGGTGTGAAAGCTAAGGAAATTATCAATCAATCAATTAAAGATTTTACTGAAAAGACAGCCTCTATAATAAGTGTTATGAAGATAAACCCTGGGACATCAAGTACATTAACTGAATTTGCTAGTAAAATAGATTATTAAATTGCATATTCCTACATCGCGGAAAATTATAAATAATATGAAATTATAAGCTTGGAATTCATTTTGAATTCCAAGCTTTATGTTTTCTAAACATGCAAGAGCCCTGTAGGAAATAGGCATAATACACATCCTCTTGCAGAAGAAAGGATTGACAACCTTATCAATAATTATAAAGGAGAGTTATTTTTTATAGATTCAACTTTATTAAAAGAAATCTCTGAAAGAATTAATGATTGGAAAAATTTTTTGAATGAAGATATAGGATTTATTTTTGAATCTTATGAAAAATATGGTTCCATTTATTTAGGTCCATGGCATAAAAAAATGCTGAGGGATAGAATTGATTACTAGTTTAACTATTATCAAGTGGTCATACAGAGTTGTTTGAAGCTTAAAAAATCAGTAGAAGATTGGAGTTGAATTTAGGTAATGTCTTTTAGCGACCTATTTAGGAAAGTTTTAATTGGAATTATAAACCTCACTTAGCCACATCACGGTGAACCGTATCATAAGTAAGGGAGGTTTTTGAATAAATCACTAATCATATTGATAATGATATGATTAGTGATTTATTTTGCTTCATAATTAATGAGAATGATTTATATACATCTATCTTTTTGACACAGTAACGAATAACCCTTCTCCTAATACAAAAATTTGATAAGATGAACTTGTATTATTGTAAGTATCCTTTCCATTCCTCCTAATCGACTTTTTTGCCAATTAGAAGGTTAGTAGATTTGAAGGGTACGGACAATGATATTTTTTTACGTTTTAAAGGACCTATAACTGCTAGAATTTCCACTTACAATCTGCTCCTTTTTTATTTTTCCCTAAACATTTTATATTAATATGAAATTCCACGTAATCAACCATATATAAATTGACCCGTAGTCATAATTAATAATCATAAAATAAATATTCTAAAATTTAATCAATAATATAATAAGATAAATATTGACCACGAGTATAAAAAGTATTATAAATAGTTTAGAAGTTATTTCCAAAAAGGGGAAATGTGAGTTGTCTAATACACGTATACATTTTATGGATTTTTTAAAAGTGTTTCTTTCTTGCACTGTAATTGTCCACCATGCAGGTCAACCTTATGGCGGGGCAAATGGTTTTTGGTATGTACGAGATTTGGGTGTCGATTCTGATTTGGGCGTTTTTTTTGGGATAAACTCTGCCTTTAATATGAGTCTTTATTTTTTTCTTTCTGCTTATTTTATACCTCTTGCGTATAAACACAAAGGGAGTATAGGTTTTTTGAAAGATCGGTTGAAGAGAATTGGTATACCTTTATTATTTGGATTTATAGTAATAATTCCTTTAATAATGTACTTTTATTATAATGAATTTCGTGGTTACCCTCACCTATCGTTATATGAATACTATAAAAATATTTATCTAGGATTTGGTGAAAAGCCATTGAATTGGGCAGGACCATCTTGGCCAGACCTAAATTTTGGCCATCTTTGGTTTATTGAACATCTTCTTATTTATTCACTGATATATCTAGTATTAATGAATCTTTTTAAAAAAATTAATTTACCAAAAATTTCAATTTACCCAACACATAAACATATTTTTATATTTGTTATTATCATATCGTTAATCACTTTTTTAGTTCGAATAAGTTATTCGATTGATGAATGGATTGGTGTTCTAGGTTTTATCCAAATGGAGTATGCACACTTTCCTCAATATTTAGCATTTGTAGTTTTGGGAATAACAGCTGCTAATAATAACTGGATTTATCATATCCCTAAAAGTATTGGTGATTTATGGTTATTTATAGGAGTTTTATTAATTGCTTTAAATGTAATTGGGTTTGTACCACATTCAAGGGGTGGATGGGATAGTAGTTCACTTATTTATGCAGTCTATGAGACCTTTTTATGTACAGGACTTTCAATTGGTTTAATTGAATTATTTCAACGTAAATTAAATAGAAAATCAAAATGGATTGAGGCTTTATCTAAAAATTCCTTTTGTGTTTATATTATTCATATTCCGGTTTTAATTGGAATTCAATATATTTTAATTAGTGTATCTGTTTCAGGCTATATAAAATTCGTATTAGCATCACTATTGGGGATCGTATTTAGCCATTTAATATCGTATTTTATTATTCGAAAATTACCGGTTATTAGTCTACTATTCTCTGGGACAAATCATAGACGTTCTCAAGGTTTAGTGAATAAATTTAATAAGAAGAGTATATATTAGTTCTCTGCTTGTCTCCAATTCTCTCTTTGACAACATGCCTGCGAGTTTTTATAACACAGGCTATTCTCGCAGGATTACTTTGGAAATCAACAGGATCTTTATGATGATATTCCTTTAAAGAAAACATCAAAACTCATCATAAGTTGTGTAATAAGATCATCTTCGCCACCACCAAGACACCAGTGGGTTAATACACCAATAAACATTTGAATAGTTAAGTCTGCCAGTGTTTCAGGGGATAATTTTTGTGTAAATTCCCCTTTTTCTTGTCCATACTTAAAAATTGGAATCAATAAAGCACGAAGATTATTCATATTATCTATGTGATTATTTAAATTATTAGCACTTGAGAGAGTTGCCATTAAAGTTGCTCTTCTTAATGACCTTGTATAGTTTAAATTATGTACGATATTAATTAACGAAGAGAGTAGTTTAGGTACTACTGGACTTGTGATATTCATTAATTTTTCAGCTTCCGAATAGATTGAAAATCTTTCAAAATCTTCTATGACTGCTTCTTTTGTCGGAAAATAATTAAAAAAAGTACCCTTAGAAACTCCAGCTAATTTCACAATATCTTCAACCCTTGTCGACTCATATCCGTTTTCTGAAAATAATTTGAAAGCAGCGTTTGTTATAGCTAATTTAGTTTGTCGTTTCTTTTCTTCCCTTCCCAACTTTATTCACTCCATTTCTTGCAATAACGTTATTATTAATTCTACTATAAATAACTGTTTAAAAAGTATTATTATGAATAACAGACAGCTATTATTGATATGCTCCCAATTAGGTAGACAGATAAAGAAATTCATCTTATCATTACATTTAAATTTATCGAATTATCCATAGGCGAAAATTCTGTAAAACGAAATTTGGTGTGAAGCTTCATTTACGCCTTGCCTATATGGCAAAAAGGTATTGTTATCCGGATTAAGCCGTACTGACAAATGCCATCGAAAATGACCACCATCATTTAGGAGTATTCATTGATGACAAAGAATGCATGTACATCTTTGGCCGTGGCTACTTAGATTACGAACGGTTTAATCGAATGACAGAGGAAGGGTATTTTGCTATTACTCGTTTGCGTTACCCGAAAATCCATCTGTTTTATCCGATGAACTGGTCGTAATTGAGACGACACAAAATCGGTCTGAAAATGTACTTTTCCTAATTAAAGTCCTCGATTCAAAAGGGAACGAACGTATTTACAAATCAGTAGTTATTTAAAAGCTGCTTTATGGAAATCTCTACGTAAAATTCAAGGAGAGAGCGTTTTATAAAGAATTAATCATCGTTGTTTCACAAGCCACAGGATATAGTAAAAAGTGGTTTGTTACTACCTTTGTTTTTAACTACTTACGCATATATTTTAACGTAATTTTCCATTTTTTATTTCCGGCTTGGAGAGTAAAAACGACCACACTGAAATGCAAAATTTGTAGAAAAAGTATCAGGCACTATTAAAAGTGCCTGATACTTTTTTGTTTTATTGGGAGTGGATTGGGTATTAACTATCATAAGCAAGTTATATAGCAAGAAAGGATTGTAGGAATAATCGAAAGAGAAAGGAGTTATAGCCAACATGTTGTTGAGTAAAAAGTTTTTATTGGTCTTAAGTACAATCGTAGCCTGCATGTTGTCTGGTTGTGGAGAGAAGCAGAAGCTTGAAGATGGATCTGAACTGATCAATAAAAATCAATTTGTTTTTGCTACTTCTGGGGAATTTAAGCCATTTAGTTATATAAATGACGATCTTACAATGTCGGGCTTTGATATTGAGGTTGGTGAAGCGATTGCAAAGGAAATGGGCCTTGAGCCGGTTCAGAAACGAATCAAGTTCAAAGGGATTGTTGAAGGGGTGAAAACGGGAAGAGCGGATGCAGCCGTTGCAAGTCACACGATTAACCCGCAGCGGAGTAAACATGTTTCTTTCTCTACCCCCTATTATTATTCAGGACCGAAAATTTTCACCAGACCAGATAGTAAAATTAGGACTGTCGAAGATTTAGAGGGAAAGGAAGTAGCTGTTGCAAAAGGATCAACATATGCCGATACAGCTTCCAAGTATACAGACAACATCAAAACATATGACAGCGACATTACAGCATTAAAGGCATTAAGCAGTGGGCGTCATGATGCAGTAATTACAGATTTTGTTACAGGAAAAACTGCTGAAAAGGAAGGTTTTAAGATTAAAGGACAACAATTAATTAATCGCAGTGAACAAGCGATTGTTTTGCCTCAGGATAATCCAAAGCTAGTGAAGCGAGTTAATGAATCTTTGGAACAACTTCGGGAAAATGGAACATTGACTCAAATTAGTATCAAATATTTTGGTGAGGACATTACCAAAAAATCAGAATAAACCAATGCTATAAAAGAAAGGAAGTAGTACTTTGCCAAGTTTTTCGCATTTTTTTCAAATACTAATGGAAACAAAAGGTGTATTCTTTAAAGCTATGCTTTTAACATTAGAGCTGACGGTGGTTTCTATCTTACTGGGAATCATCATCGGACTAGTCTTTGCTTTATTAAAAATTTCTAATATAAAAATTTTAGAACTTATTTCAGATATATATGTCTATTTGGTTCGAGGAACACCACTGATTGTTCAAATATTTATCCTCTACTTCGGAATTAGCGGGATTTTCCTTCTTCCTGATTTTTGGGCTGCTTCCCTTGCTCTAGCGCTACATAATGGAGCTTATATTTCTGAAATCCTTCGGGGAGCAATTCAGTCAGTCGATAATGGCCAATTTGAAGCAGGACGCTCTTTGGGAATGACAAAGACACTGACATTAAGAAGGATTATTCTCCCACAGGCATTCCGTAGAGCATTGCCGCCTTTAGGCAATCAATTTATCATAAGTTTAAAAGATTCATCGTTAGCCGCATTTATCTCCATGAATGAGCTATTTAATGTGGCGACAACACTTGGGTCGAATAATTTCGATGAAATGACCTACTTACTCATTGTAGCAGTCTACTATTTATTGCTGGTAGCGTTGATGACATTTGTAGTGAACCGAACTGAATTAAAATTAGCAGTAAGCGACAGATAGGAGCTGAAAAAATTGGACACTAAGGAAATGATTAAAATAAGTCAATTGAATAAATCGTTTGGAGACTTACATGTATTGAAAAATATCGACATGACAGTCTACGAGAGCGATGTTGTCTGTCTAATAGGATCGAGTGGGTCAGGGAAAAGCACCCTCCTTCGCTGCTTGAACTTTTTAGAAAGAAAAGATAATGGCAATATTATAATTGAGGGAAACGAAGTCAATCCACGGACAGATGATCTTAACAAGATTAGAGAAAAGGTTGGGATGGTGTTTCAAAATTTCAACTTATTCCCACATAAAACGGTTTTAGAAAATATTATTGAAGCACCTGTTATGGTAAAGGGTGTAGACAAAGAAAAAGCTATCATCAAAGCAAAACAATTACTGAAAAAAGTAGGTTTGGAGGATAAGTCGGATGTCTATCCTAGTAAACTATCAGGGGGGCAAAAGCAACGGGTGGCGATTGCTAGAGCACTTGCGATGGAACCAGACATTATGCTTTTTGATGAGCCAACATCGGCACTCGATCCTGAGCTTGTGGGAGAGGTTTTAACAACCATGAAAGATTTGGCTGAAGAAGGAATGACTATGGTTGTTGTAACCCATGAAATGGGATTCGCAAAAGAGGTAGCTGATTGGATTGTCTATATGCATGATGGGAGAATTATTGAACGCGGCACACCTGAACAATTTTTCAATTATCCAAAAGAGGAGAGAACACGAGAATTTTTAACTGCAACAATGCTTAAATAAAACTAAAAGGTTCTGAACGGTAATGTTAGGATCTCTTATGGTTTTACATTAAATATTCGATTACTAGATAAAGCATGTACAGAAAAACTGCACATAGACTCGTTACAGCCAACCTTATCATGAGTAAGTGAAATTTAAATAGCAAAAGGAGAAATTGCAAAGCGCAATTTCTCTTTTTGCTGGAACTGTACTTATTTAATTATAACTCAACTTCGGTAACTTCATTATTACCATTGCCGTTGCCGTTGCCGTTGCCGTTGCCGTTGCCGTTGCCGTTGCCATTACCGTTGCCGTTACCATTGCCCGGCTTTTCAACCAATACATCAAATGTTAATGTGTGGTCACCATACGTTGCTGTAATTGTCGTAGTACCTTGACCTTTACCTTTTACAGCCCCTGCTTTTACAGTAGCTATTTTATCATTTGCTACTTCGTAGGTTGCAAGAGTAGTAACATCTTTTTCTGTTGTTCTACCCTCAAAAGTAGTTACTTCAGTAATCTTAACCATAACCTCTTTACCTATTCTAGTTTCAACCTGAGCTTGGTCAATTTCTAGTGTTACGATTGGTGTTTCTACAACAGGTGCTTTTACTGTAACATTTACTGTAACTTCATGATCACCATATGAAATAGTAATCGTAGTCGTGCCCTCACCTACAGCAGTTACTAATCCATTTGCTATTGTTGCAACATTTTCATCTCCCACAACATAAGTTGCTTTTGAAGTTACATCTTCCTCTGTTGCTTCACCTTCTGGAGGAGTAGATGTCTCTGTTACCGTAAGTTGTGCAGATTCCCCAGCTGTTAGGTCTAGCTCAGTTGGATTGACAGAAAGTGTTACTTTTGGTTCAACTACATCTTTTTCAAATATTAGTGCTTCACCAACATTCCCTGCAGCGTCTTCAATTTTTACTGATACAGCATTAGTTTCTGTTGTTACTGGGAATGTGAAGCTACCGTCTTGATTTAATTCAAAAGGAACAGGCGCTTGTATTTCGCCATTCACAGTCGCAATATAGGAAGCTTTTAATTTATCATTTAAATTGTAGTTTAAACCATATAAATATAACTCTTCATTGTAGTCGATATACTTATCTGTTACCTTTCCTGTAGCGACACCTTCAGCTACTGAACCAGTAATTTCTGGTTTAGTCGTTTTCACGATAATTGGTCCAACATAATCGGAAACTACCCCTGATGCCGCAAGACCAGTAAAGTCAATAGTATAGAGACCATCTGGAATTGCTGTGGCAGGTTCTGTTCCCCATGGTTTGTATTGCCCAGCGATATTCAGCGTATAAGAGCCTTTTCCTAGCGCAGTACCTGCATGTAGATAACCGATGTAGCCATCACCATATTCTCCACCTTGAGGATTCATAATATCCCATAGCTCGATATAGTTAGTTGTTACATCGCCAGTTAATGTAAATGAAAGTACAGCTGAATCTTTCACGCCATCTCCATTAAAGGAGAGGTCTGTTTCTGTAATCTTTAAATCTTTAATTTCAGTTACTGCCTCACTTCCAAAGTCAGCTGCGAATGGCAATGAAATTTCTGTAGCACCACCGCTGATGTGAATATACCCCAGTATTTCCGAGCCGTTTGGAGCTGTAGCTTGTGAAGCCGTTAATGTAAGATTTAACACTTGCTCACCAACTAGATTAAATGTTGGCTGGTCGACTGTAACAGTTGCATCACCAAATGATTTTGTCACATCAATTGATACATTATAATTACCGCCGTTCCCCTTTATATCTTTTACTAAAACTTGTTTCGTTACGGAAATATTCTGGTCTTTAAGTGATTGTGGACCAAAAGTAACTGTCCCTTTTAAGTTTTCTGAAACAGCTCCTGTTCCATCTAAAATTGCACTATCCAATGCATAGGCAAGAATTTCTGGATGTGCAGCAGCATAAGCATTTACACGACCTGCACCTTGAGAGAACACATCGTATTTTGTTTTATCTAAAACCTTTGCTGTATTAGAAAGCGCCACTTTTATGTCGAACGCATTCCAATCAGGATTTGCTTGTTTAAGTAATGCAACAATACCTGTAATATGCGGTGTTGCCATAGAAGTTCCTGTTTTACGATCATATGCCTCTGCATAATCTGCATTAGGGAAGTCCTTTTTATACATTGGAATCGTTGACATAATGTTTGTTCCAGGTGCACTTACATCTGGTTTAATATCAAAGTTTGGCGTAGATGGGCCACGGGAACTTGAATCGTTTACTTCATCTCCCAGTGTCTTTGTGGAAGTAAATTGACTAAAGCTAACTTTTCCAGTTCCACCGGCTAATGCAGCACGAATTGCATTGCCATCCGTTTGGGACATATCAAATGTTGGTAGAAAAGCAAAAGAATCACCCAGGAATGTACCTGAAATATTAGGTGCATTTGTTCCACCAGCAAAGTTATGAATAATTGTGGCGACTGCTCCATTTGCCTTTGCATTCGCAATTTTATCAACAAATGCGATACTGCCACGAGAGATTAATGCCACTTTACCTTCTACATCGATTCCCTCATAGTCTTTTACTTCTCCGTTTCCAGGAATAGCAACTAGGTCAAATTCTCCTTGAAGCTGTGTTGCTAAATCCCTTCCAAAAGTTGTTCCCATTAATGGGAGCTGTTTTGTTAAGTTGTAGTCACCAACTGTAACATTCACTTCACCGCTATACATTGTTTCTGGATTTGTTGTGTTACCCACAGCAATTCCTAAACGAGCGGTTGCAGGCGTGCCCATTGTTCCTCGATTTGGGCCGGAGTTCCCTGTTGCAATTACTCCGATTGTTCCAGCCATCATTGCATTATTAATAGCAAATGAACCAGCGTCCGTTTCAGAGTTAGCCCCCCCACCAAGAGAAAGGTTGATTATGTCCATTTTTTCTGTTACAGCCGTTTCAATTGCTTTAACAATACCAGATGTAGCCCCACTTCCATATGCACCAAGAACACGGTAAGCATAAAGGTCTACTTTTGGAGCAATTCCTTTAATGCCGAAATTGTTAGCCCCAATTGCTGCAATAGTTCCAGCAACATGAGTACCGTGAGAAGTATAGAACGAGCTTCCCTTTTCATTAAATTCAGGTGTTCCAGCAGGACGCTCAGAAGGCAAGGTTTCCGATGCATCGTCATCTGCCCGAGGCTTTGTGTAAGTTGATGAATTTGGAATGAAGTTTTTCCCACCCTTGTAAATTCCGGCGAACTCAGGGTGATCTGTGTCAATACCAGTATCTAATACTGCTACCTTTATACCTTGTCCTTCAATTCCTTCATTCCAAAGCTGTTCGATGCCGAGGAAAGAAATACTTGTATTCATTTGAGCCTCTAATTGATCTTCCTTAATCAGTTCTGATGATTTCATTGTATTATCTTCAGATGCGTAAACAATTGCATCAGGTTCAATTAATGTTATTCCTTCTATTGAAAGCAGCTTTGGGAGATCATTTGCTTTCACAGTTGCTGCAAAACCGTTTAAAACAGTATCAAATGTGTAGCCTTGAGTCATTTGAACATTTTTAGTAGCTAATTCTTTCTTAACTTGTGCTTGTTGAGATTTTACATTTGATCGAACTTCATTTGCTCGCGCATTAGAGAACTTTTGGCCTTTCAATTGGCTCATTCCTTGCTCTAGTGCCACAGGCTTTTCAGATAAATGTACGATGACTGCAACTTCTTGATTGCCTGATACATTTTGTAAGCTTTCGTGAAGAGTTGGACCATCTTTAGACAAGCTTAGCTGTTCAGCGATAGCCGCCTTTAATTGAAGTATACTTTCACTTTGGCTATCCTGCTTGAATGGCTTCGAATCTTCAGCATTAGCACTCGATAATGGAACCAATAGAAAAAGCACCATAACGAAAGCTATCATACTACTTAAAAACTTCGTAAACTTAAACTTTTTCAAATCTCATTTCTCCCTCCGCTCTTAATTATCACACTTTTCAGTTTAGTGTGATATTTCCAATTTATCACAGGTGAGATAATTCGAATATCGGAATATTGAAAAATCTCAAAATATTGATAATTAGTATTACTTTGTCAAAAACGGATTAATTCTATTTTCCTAGTAATTTAATAAAAAAGTAGAACTTTCAAATGAGTATTGACTTACAGTGATTCATACTTTTTATCATTTAAGAGTTTTATAAAAAATCCATTTGACGTCCTGTATTATTTTTTGTACGATATTGAAGAAAAGAATGCCCGGACTAGAACGGGAGAGGTTCATAGCTGATACCCTCTATAAAAAACTATGGAAACATGACAATATGCCATGTCCATATCGGACGTGGCTTTTTTTATCTGTTTACTTATGTTTTAAATAGAATGATTGGTGATGCCTCTCTTGAAAAGTGTTGGGAAACATTTTACAAGGAGGTTTTTTTATGTCTGGCAGAAGTCATGAAGAAGGATTAAAGGATTTGACCCTATTAGGTAATCAAGGTACAAAGTATTCCTATGATTATGCACCTGAGGTATTAGAGGCAGTGGATAATCTTCATGCTAATCGAGATTATTTTGTTAAGTTTAATTGCCCAGAGTTTACTAGTTTATGTCCGCTTACAAATCAGCCGGATTTTGCAACGATGTACATTTCATATATCCCAGATAAAAAAATTGTTGAAAGTAAATCTCTAAAGTTGTATTTATTCAGTTTTAGAAATCACGGCGATTTCCATGAAGATTGCGTGAATATCATTATGAATGATTTAATTGCATTACTTGATCCAAGATATATAGAGGTTTGGGGGAAATTTACTCCACGTGGGGGTATCTCGATTGATCCATGGTGTAACTATGGGAAGCCAGGAACTAAATACGAAGAAATCGCCAATTATCGTTTAATGAACCACGATCTTAACCCAGAAAAAATTGATAATCGATAAATGAAGCAAGACAGAGGTTTTTAGCTACCCTCTTAAAAAAACTAAGAAGAAAGCAGCACTTTTTCTTAGAGTGCTGTTTTTTCGATATAAGGGAGTCTTTATAGATGAAAAAGGAAAAAGCAATTGTAGTATTTAGTGGAGGTCAGGACAGCACAACTTGTTTGTTCTGGGCAAAAGAACGCTTTGAAGAGATTGAGGCAGTAACTTTCGATTATGGTCAAAGGCATCGTCTTGAAATTGACTGTGCGAAGGTGATAACAGAGGAGCTTGGTATCAAGCATCACATACTTGATATGTCTCTCCTGAATCAACTTGCTCCGAATGCATTGACACGACAAGACATAAAGGTGAAGGACGGAGAAAATGGTGAGCTCCCATCGACTTTTGTGCCTGGCCGCAATCTCCTTTTTCTTTCATTTGCGGGCGTTTTAGCGAGCCAAGTAGGGGCAAAGCATATTGTAACAGGTGTTTGTGAAACTGATTTTAGTGGATATCCGGATTGCCGAGATGTCTTTATTAAATCCTTAAATGTAACGTTAAATTTATCGATGGATGATTCCTTTGTGATTGATACACCCTTGATGTGGCTGAATAAGGCACAAACATGGGAATTAGCTGATCAGCTTGGGGCACTTGAGTTTGTACGGCAAAGAACGTTGACTTGCTATAACGGTGTCATAGCAGATGGATGTGGTGAATGCCCAGCATGTAAATTGCGAAATAAAGGGCTTGATGAGTATTTAAGTTATAGGAAGGAGTCTTAAGGCATGTCAGATTTTAAAATCGTTGAGAGACTCCAGAGAATTGATGTGGATATTCAAAGAAATCAATTGAAATATCATGCAAAGCGTGTTCTCATAAGCAAAGAATTTACCTTCGATGCTGCCCATCATCTACATCATTATGAAGGGAAATGTAAAAATCTACATGGGCATACCTATCGAGCTATATTAGGACTGAGTGGCTACACAGATGAACGTGGTTTGATGATTGATTTCGGCGATATAAAAGAAATATGGAAACGTAAAATAGAGATTCATTTGGATCACCGTTATTTAAATGAAACGCTTCCACTCATGAATACGACGGCAGAGAATATTGTTGTTTGGATTTACGAAAAGTTGACTGAGGCTTTGCTTGATGAAGGATATAACGGTGTACGTGTAGAGTTTATCAGGCTTTACGAGACTCCAACAAGCTATGCAGAAGCTAGAAGGGAGTGGATGGAAGTTGAGTAAAGTACCTGTTATCGAGATTTTTGGGCCAACGATTCAAGGAGAGGGTATGGTCGTTGGCCAGAAGACAATGTTTGTAAGAACTGCGGGCTGCGATTATTCCTGTTCTTGGTGTGATTCATCGTTTACGTGGGATGGCAGTGGAAAGCACCTTATTGTCCAAATGACAGCGGAAGAGATTTGGTCTGAGTTGAAACGTTTAGGGGGCAATGGTTTTTCATTTGTCACAATTTCAGGCGGCAATCCTGCACTCAATCCGAATTTATCAGAGCTTATTGCCATTTTAAAAGAAAATGACATAAAAATCGGGGTAGAAACACAGGGGAGTAGGTGGCAAAAGTGGATGTATGAGATTGATGAACTGACAATTTCACCAAAGCCACCTAGTTCTGGAATGACCACAGACTACTCGGTGCTCTCTTATATCTTCGAAAAACTTAAAGATCGGAACAGCAATCACCATGTATCCCTCAAAATAGTCGTTTTTAATCAAGAGGATTACGATTATGCTAAACAAATTCACCATCGATATCCCATGATTCCTTTTTATCTTCAAGTCGGTAATGATGATCTCACGGCAACTGATAATTCACAATTAATGATGAATTTATTGGATAAATATCGTGCACTGATTGATAGAGTAATGAAGGATGAGGATTTAAGAGATGTTAAAGTACTGCCACAGTTACATGCCCTTGTGTGGGGAAATAAAAGAGGCGTGTAGGGTGCTCTTACAAAAATTAAATTTACTTGAGGAGTAATAGTTTGAGAATATTATTTTATTTATTATCTATTGTTATTGCTAATGTGGTAACGGCAGCATTTGCACCATTCCATTTTGGTATGTTTATTGTTCCAATGGGAACGCTTTTAATTGGGGCAACCTTTATTTTTCGGGATCTAGTACAAAATAAATATGGTAGAAAAAAGACGTATTTATTTATTATTACAGCTTTAATTTTATCAGCTGTGGTGTCATTCCTACTAGGTGATACACTTTTAATTGTGGTAGCCTCAGCGCTATCATTTGTTGTCGCTGAAACGGCTGATACTGAAATTTATACTCGATTAAAATTACCAATGGCTTGGCGTGTGTTCTACAGTGGTATTGTTGGAGGATTTCTAGATTCTGCAATTTTCGTAGTAATCGGCTTAAGTCCACTTGGTGCCAATATATTGCCATGGGAAGCGGTACCTGCCGCCATTTTGGGGCAAATTATTGTGAAGACGATTATACAAATGATTGGCGCAATTATTTTAAATAAAGTTGGGCCAATGAAAGAAAAATATATTATTCCAGAATAATTATTCCTTATTATGAAGATACGGATCACAAGTAAGCTTTTTAAAAACAGGCCCATTCGCTTTATTCGAATGGGTCTGTTTGATTTATATTCTTTCTAAGGTACCTCTTGCATTTTTTATGCTGTTTTCTTTTGTTTAAGGTCTAAATGATAACTAAAGAAAGTTAGTAGACTTGCACTGACGGCAACTATACCACCGACCCATGTGACATTCATCAAATTTCCTTGATGATATACAATGCCGCCTAATGCAGACCCAAAAGCGATGCCTACGTTACTTGCCACGGGCATAAGAGAAGCAGCGAGTCCTTTAGCATCTGGTTTATAAATTTCGGCCAAATCTATTAAATAAAGTTGAGTAGATGTTGTTAAGAGGATGGCCATTAGTGACATTAGTCCGATGTTCGCTAATCCTAAAATAAAATGGTTTGTTGTCCAAAATAAGCTTGTCAATACAATAGCTTGTGCGAGAAAGACAAACCGAAGTCGGCCGATGGCATTGTGAGTGGCAATTTTACCGGCAAGAATGTTGCTGAAAATCGAAAGAAAGCCGTAGCCGAATAAGATTAAACTTATAGAATTATTTGGTGCACCCATTCCCTTTAAAATAGGAACAAGGTACGTAAAGACTGCATAGGTTGCACCAAACCCGAGAGCAGGAATGAAAAAGGCAATTAAAATTCGAGGCTGAATCATTAAAGAAAATTGATCCCGTATTGAGCTTCGTACTTGGCTGAGTCGAGTAGGTAAGACAAAAAAAGATGCCGCAAACGCCAACCCTCCGAGAAGAGTGGTTAACATAAAAGTGGCATTCCAGCCGTACCATTCAGCGATTACAATTCCAATGGGTACTCCAACTACATTGGCCAGTGTAAAACCACCGAAAACAAATGATATAGCAAGGCCGCGTTTATTAATTGGCATGGTTTCGCTTGCAACAATCATGGCTAGAGAGATCAATACACCTGTTACAATCGCGGTCATAACCCGAAGTATAAGGAGCATAATATAGCTCGTTGAAATTACACACAGAGCATTTAAGGCAATGAAGGAACCTATCAAAAACAACATCCATTTACGCTTTGGAAAATGGCTTGTTGCTGACATCACGAGTGGTGTAGCGATGGCAAATGTGATAGCGAACGCAGAAACGAGTGTGCCTGCTTTTGCATTTGTCATATGAAGGCTTGAAGAAATATCAGTTAAGATCCCGACAATAACAAATTCGCTTGTCCCAAGAACAAATGTTAATAATGCAAGTGTTAAGATAAGTAACCAATGTCGCTTGGATAACTGTGTATGATGCATAAATACCTCTTTCTTTGAAGAATGTAACTGTGCTACTTAGTAGACACACAATTTAAACATCATATCATAAAATGCATTTATGAGAAATTAGATTGGTTTCCTGTAAATATCAGTGTTTGTTTCCAATTTTCTACCTCTAAAGAAGGATTTTGTAAATATTACTCGAATTTTTTAATTGGAAGATTAACTTTGCAATTTTATCAATTTGATATCTATACATAATAAGGGGATAAGGGGGATTCACATGATTCAATTCCTTCAGATGGGAGCAAATACAGTTATAAGTTCCCAAAAAGGTAGTGTTACTATTAGCTACGAAATGTCTAATTCGATCGATATTTCGTTAACTGCATTCCTTTTAACGGATGTAAACAAGGTACAAGGAGATAGCGGCATTATATTTTATAATCAACCAACTAGCTTATCTGGTGCAGCTACCCTGATACCATCTGAGAATGTAGGGAATATAAAAATACATAAAATGAATTTTGACATGAGTAAAATCCCTGAAGGTATTACTAAAATAGCTATAACACTTACAGAAGATAATAGCCGAGGTTTTTCAAATGTGAAAAATTTAAAGGCAGAAATATGTACTGATAACAATATTATCAATTTAGCACCAGCTAATTTTGCAAATGAAAATGGAATCGTAGTATTAGAATTATATCTAAGAAATAGTCAGACAAAGGTGAGATCTATTTGGCGGGGATTTGATTCTGGGTTAGAGGGGTTATGTAAAAATTACGGTGTTGAGGTTGAACCTGAAGAACAAAACAAGTTTTCTAAATCAACAACTATAAAAAAACAAATGCTGATAGAACCTGATCAATCATTAAATGTTCCAGAAAGTACAAATAGACAAAACATGTTATCACAGATAAATCTTGAAAAGGTAAAGGGGAATGTCAGTCTCACCAAAGGTCAAAAGCCAGTTATCATTGATAAAACGCCTGAAATTACTGCTACGGTATCATGGCAAACTGGTACTGACTACGATATATATGCTTTAGTCTATACAAAGGATGGTCAGCAGATCGATGTAGCTATGTTTGGGGCGAAAAATACACCCCCACTTAGGAGTTTTCACAACGGGGTAGTCGAACACATGGGGGATGTTGGGAGAGATGCTGGTTCAACAAAAACTGAAGTAATCAAATTGAGATTAAATAATAATGTTTTAGCTGTTGTTCCTGTGGTTTATTCCGCCCAATCAAATGGCACAGGCTCATTCTATAGATATAAGGTGTCTATGAGTATTGATAATCATAATGGAACCTCCGTTACTATTTTTGCTAAAAATGCTAATAATAATGATAGAATTTATTCCTGTGTACCTGGAATACTTCATAATACTCCAGATGGTGTGATTATCAGCCCATTAGAGCTTTATAGTGAACCAAATTCTGAACGTAGACCTAAGCTGAAGATGGGCTCTTCTAATATGGTAGAAGTTCTAATGGATAAAGGCCCAATAAATGATTACAAGTAAAAGCAAATAAAAAGGAGAGTGGCGATAGCCAATCTCCTCTTATTTATTCTCCTTTAGTTCGTGGGCAATATACGTAGCTAGTAATTCACGGACTTCATCCGTAGAATGTGCACCCAGTAATTGAACTCTCAATTGACTAGCCCCTTTGAAGCCACGTACATATATTTTAAAGAAACGTTGTAATGCTTTAAATGAACGTGTTTCGAATTCCTTGGAATAGTGGTCATGAAGGTTAAGGTGTAAGTATAGTAAATTAAGGTATTCTTTGGCGCTATGCTCCTTAGGTTCCTTTTCAAAGGCAAATGGGTTTGAAAACACCCCGCGCCCAATCATTACACCATCGATACCGTATTGCTCAACTAGTTTTAGACCTGTTAAACGATCAGGAATATCACCGTTGATCGTCAGTAATGTGTGGGGAGCAACTTCATCACGTAGTTTTTTGATATCTCCAATTAATTCCCAATGTGCAGCGACCTTGCTCATCTCTTCCCTTGTACGGAGATGAATAGAAAGATTGGCGATATCCTGTTTTAAAATATGTGTAAGCCACTCACGCCATTCTGCTACATCCGTAAAGCCAAGTCTTGTTTTGACACTAACGGGTAAGCCTCCTGCTTTGGCTGCTTGAATAATATCTGCGGCTAGGTCAGGATGAAGAATTAATCCAGCTCCTTTACCTCTTTCTGCTACATTATCAACTGGGCAACCCATATTAATATCAATTCCCTTAAAGCCTAATTCCTTCATACCAATACTCATTTGACGAAAATGTTCAGGGTTGTCTCCCCAAATATGTGCAACAATAGGCTGTTCATCTTCTGTGAAAGCTAAGCGGTTACGTACATTATCTAACCCATCTGGATGACAATAGCTCGTCGTATTGGTGAATTCCGTAAAATATACATCGGGTCTCCCTGCTTCCTGAATGACATGACGAAATACAACATCTGTCACATCCTCCATTGGAGCTAAAATGAAGAATGGCCGTGGTAAATCAAGCCAGAAATTTTTTTGATTCATTGCTAAAAATCCTCTCTTTCCAAAATACTACCTTGCAAAAAGATATCATATTTATTTTATTTCTACATAGTTAATTGGCTTAGCTTAAGGATAGAAATGCATCATTGTAATTAGACTTTGGCTCTCTTAGATTAGAAAGTAATTAAAAATAACCAACAAAATCCTGTATTATCTATAATGATATAATATGTAATATAATGTAGAAATTTAGGGGGAGAGTTGAAGTGGGGAAATATAAATATAAAACAATCGGTGTGAATGATGTACCCACAATGGCTGAATTACTCGAAAATAGACAGAGCCTTGAGGGTGAAGTATATCCATTTCTAAACAATAGCTGTCTTAATGCTGAACATATAACAAATATACTTGAAAACTTATTTGCTCATAATACTATTAAGGGGATTGGAGCATTTATTAAAGATGACCTAGTAGGATATTTAATCGGAGTCATCAAGAATGACTCTCTAAGAGGCAGACATGTATGGGTACCCTATGAAGGGTTGGCAATCAGAAAGGATCAATCCGCTGAGCTTATTAGAAAATTATATGCAGAGATTTCAGTGGTATGGCTAGAGCAAGGTTGCTTTATGCATTACACGATAATCCCTCTTGGAAATCAGGCTTACTATGATGCCTACCAACGATTAAGCTTTTCTATACAACAAGTACATGGGGTCATGAACATTGGGGATTATAAACCATTTAAAAATACATGTAATGCAGAGATTAGGGTTGCAAATAAAATGGATAGTGAAATGATGGGGAAAATGTCTAGGATCATTCAATCGTATCAAAATTCCGCACCTACATTTGAGCCTGTATTCCCTGAGGTTGTCATGAGCATAAAAGACTCATATAAAAGTATAGTAGAGGAGAATGATGATACATGTTTCGTTGCAGTAAAGGATGGGCAGGAATTAGGATTTCAAAAATATTATCCTATACATTCAGATTTGATGACACCTGAGCATGCAATAGAGCTAACGATTGCAGGTACTTACTCTTCTCAAATGGGAAGAGGTGTGGGAAAAAAGTTGATGGATGAAGGCTATAGAAGGATGAAAGAGGCGGGCTATGAGAATATCATTACAGATTGGAGAATAACTAATCTTGCTGCATCGGCATTTTGGCCTAAGTGCGGTTTTAAGCCAGTAGCCTATAGAATGGTTAGGTACATTAACAGTGATATAGCCTGGGCAAACTTTAATAACCCAAGTATAGGATTATTGTAAATTTAGTTAGATTTATTAAATTCTGCTGTTATGAAGAATTCAAACAGCTGGCTAGACACTTAAAATTTAGTTTTAGATTGCTTGCCTATACTTCGTAAATATTGACATTTATTTTTTAGACAACTAAGCTTAATGGAAAAATAGTGCTGGGGGGCTGCCAGTGGAATTTATTAAATTAAATTGTCCAAATTGTAATGGGAAAATTGAATATAAAGAAGAGCAAACATTCAAATGTCCTTTTTGTGATACGGAAATCATGTTGAAAGAGAATAAAATTTATTATGTTGATCAAACGATTAATAATTATTATGGAACAGCTTCTCCTCATACACCATCCCGTCCAAAAACAAATTTAAAGCTGCTCTTTATGATACCAATTGTCATGATGTGTGTATTCTTTGGGTATTTTCTTTTAAGTAGTAATCAAACAGAGGATGGAAACCGTGAAGAACTATCCATTCGAACAATGCCTGAAAGTGAAGTTCTTCTGTTCTTTTTAAAAGATATTTTTGATAAAGGTGGGACGATGCCAGCAAAAGAAGAGATTGCAAGTATTCGATATTTGGCTGCCTACTATTCTGACAATCAATGGCATTTTGATTATAGTCTAGAAGATCCTTTTACAAATAAGGAAGCTAAAATTTCTACTTATATCATTATGGATAAATTATTAAATACGCAAAAAATTGAACAAAAGGACTTTGAGGCTTTTACTGGATTAACGGTTTTAAAGCTCATGAATGATTATGAAATATCACAAAGTGAAAAAGTAAGCTTCCAACATCTTGAAAACTTAAAAAGTTATACAGGTAGTTTTAATGAATCATTTAGTAAAATCGCAGGATATTTTAGTGATAAGTCAAATGTTAAAGAGATCTCTATCCAAATTAGAAGTAATGATGAACTTGCTTTATTATTAGAGTTCCCCAATCTTCAATCTCTAGAACTATCTTATGTGGCTGAAGAGGTGACAGATTTTCAGATTCTAAATAAATTATCGCTGAAATCACTTTCCTTAAAATCAATTAATGATTTAAAGTGGCTGTCTACACTAACTAATCTAGAGTCGTTAGCAATAGACATTAGTGAAGCTACAGATTTTAGCCCACTTTACTCATTGACTCAATTACAAGAATTGAAGCTTACGTCAGTAAGAAATTTAAAAACGCTTGATTTTATACAAAACATGCCTAAACTACAATCTTTAGATCTTGAAAACATGAATATCATCAATTTAGATAGACTTAGAAATATGTCATCTTTAACAAAGCTACGTTTAGCTTCTCCTGGTCAAGTGGAATTGTTGGATATGGTTAACAGTCTAACGTCATTGACAGAGTTATCGTTAACTGGCTATCATGGTGATATTTCATCGATTGTAGCGCCCCATTTGAAAAAAGCAGAGCTGAAGAGTTCATTTTTACCACAGCTAGAAGCACCCGCTTTAAGAGATTTGACGGTTTCTATAAGTGGATCGGATTCGCAATTGAATGGTGCAGAACTACTGAAATACCCACAGCTAGAACAGCTTACAGTCATGGAGTATGGAATTCTTACAGGTATTCGTTCATTAAATGACCTACCTCATTTGCAAACAATCAATTTAAATGAGACCCTCTTTTATGAAACCAATGACTTATTCAATTTGCAGCATGTAAAAATGTTAAACTGTAATGAATGTAATTTTCAGGTGAATAGCAAGCCATTTACGAACAACGTGCTGGAGCATTTAACTTTAAATGATGTTTCCATTCAAATTGGTAATGGGGAATGGGTGCAAGAAGTAGATAAGATCATGCCTTACTTTGCTGGCTTTACAAATTTACGTTCATTCACTTTACAAGATAGTTCACTACAATCGTTAAATTTCTTGGGAAATTGGCAACAAATAGAGGTGCTTCATTTAGAAAATAATGCTATTTCGAATGTAGAACCCTTAGTGAATTTGCTCAACTTAAAAAAACTATATATTTTAGGGAATCAGGTACAAAATCAATCTGTATTAGACAAGGGAATTATGATTTATTGAAATAATGTGAATTAATAGCAACCTACGAAATTAATATAGTAGAAATAAAAAGAGACAATGACAGGAATATTCTGTCATTGTCTCTCTTGGATTTGTCCTACAGTTTGGATAGTTTTATAATGAATTAATGCTTAACAAGAGGAGTTGAAAGGATATGTTCGTACGTAATAAAGGTTTGTTTTTTATGCTATCTATGCTAGCCATTATTGTTGTTTTGACAGGCTGTGGTACAGCTAAGGATAGTGAGAAAACTGAGGGAAAAACAGCTAAAGAAACACAAGAAACAATGGATTATGCGTCAAAAGTGAAGGAAAATCCAATTGTGACGATTACGATGAGCAATGATGAAAAAATTGTTATTGAATTGGAGCCTACTGTAGCACCAAATACAGTAGCTAACTTTATTGCTTTAGTAAAAGATGGATTCTATGATGGTCTTATTTTCCATCGGGTTATTCCTGATTTTATGATTCAGGGTGGAGATCCTAAAGGGAATGGTACTGGAGGACCTGATTATTCGATTGATGGTGAGTTTACCTCAAATGGATTTGAAAATAATATGAAGCATGAACGTGGTGTTATTTCGATGGCTCGTTCAGATGATCCAAACTCAGCAGGCTCACAATTTTTCATTATGGTAAAGGCAGCATCACATCTTGATGGAAAATATGCTGCTTTTGGCAAGGTGATTGCAGGTATGGAAACAGTTGATGCCATTGTTGGAGCAGAGCGAGATGCTACAAATAAACCACTAGAAGATCAGCAGATGAAAAAGGTAGAGGTGGATACAAAGGGCTTTGATTATCCAGCACCTAAGGTAAACAAATAGTTTTCGTCCCAATGCTATTGGTTAAAATCTATACTATAAACATTAAAAAGGCTAAATCAATTGAGATTTGGCCTTTTATATTTGTTAAAAAATTGAAATTATAAATATTTTTGAGTAATATGAGAAGAAATTTAAGATTGAGCGATGTTTTATATAAAGGATTCTTTATGTTTGTGGAAGAAAGGGTGTTTGCATGAGGGTAACAGATGAAAATTTTATAAAACATCTTAAGAAAAAACGAGAAGAAGCACTTCAATATGTTATTGATGAATATATGGGGATTATCAAAGCGATTATTTATAATGCTCTAAAATCCTATAATGATCCTCAAATAATAGAGGAATGTATTAGTGATACATTTCTAGGGGCTTATGAAAATGCTAAACAATTTAGAGGCGATAAAGAGGATTTTAGAAGATGGATTTGCACGATAGCAAAGTTTAAAGCCATTTCGAAACAAAGAAGGTTGTCTAAAATGCCATATTTTTATGAGCTAAATGAAACAGGTGAAGCCGCAATATCGGCTGAAGAGGAATACTTAATCAAGACAACAACGGAGGAAGTGCTCATCATGATGACGCAATTAGAGCAATTAGACCGTGATATTTTTACGATGAAATACTTTTTAAATATGAAAAACGAAGAAATTGCTATTCATTATGGTTTAACAAAAGCCGCTATTGATAATCGATTATATCGTGGGGAAAAACGATTACAGCAAATTCGTTTGGGGGGAAGTATGACATGAAAAAGCTATATAAACAATTTAATGATTTAAATCTTGATATAAATATAGAGCCGATGGAAGTGAGCTCGCTTGAAAAAGAGAGAGTGAAAAGAAATGTCATGATAGTCAAAAAGAAAAGGCATTTCATTAAAAATTTTATTGTTGCAGCTACTTTTTTTATTGCATCCAGTATGACACTTGGTTATACGTTTCCTACATTTGCTGCAAATTTACCGTTTATCGGAAGTATATTCGAATTGTTTATTGATGATGAAAGGTATGTATTTAACAACTATGATCAGTATTCTACAAGTGTCGGAGTGAGCCAAGAAAGTAATGAAGTTGAAGTCACTGTCACAGATGCTGTATATGATGGCGAAAATATTACTATTGCTTACACTATTAAAAGTGAAAAGGATTTAGGAGAAAGGCCAGTTTTATATGGTGACAATCGTGAACTAACTGCTAAGGAATTTGGAAATAGGTATCGATATGGCGGCTATTCAACAAATTATATGGTTCAAAAGATAAACAGCAATGAGTATGCAGTATTGTATATTTTTGAACTCATTAGAGGCTCTAAGCCCGAGGAAGTTCACATTAATTTTCAAGGAAATCAAATTGTTGATTTAAATAATGTAAATAATTCAGTAGCAGGTGACTGGGCATTTGAATTTGCTTTAGAGAAGCTTGAAAGTGAAACAATAAGGGTGGAAAAGGATAGTATGAAAACAGAAGGAAAAGGTATAAAAATTGAAGCTTTTAAAATAACGAAAACACCTATCGCTACAACATTTTATCTTTCCGAAGAAGTCTTGGTAGAAAAAGAAAATGAAGCTTGGCAAGGAGTTCTCATTGACTATATTGTGACAGATGATTTAGGGAATGATTATAATGTAATTCATTTTAGAGGAACTAGTCATAATACAGATTTCAAAGGGCGTGAAAATTTTCCTCGTATTGTTGCAAATAAATTTGATGAACAAGCTACCTCGATTATGATTACCCCTGTAGTAGGTGTATACAAAATTAAGGATAGTACAGGGGCATTAGAACTGATAAAAGAGCCATATACATTAAAGCCTATTGCTGTTCCGATAAAGTAAAAAATTAAAAGAGTATGTAAGAAGAACAACCTTACATACTCTTTTTACTTATCATCTTTCTTTGGGATCGAAATAAGCCATAAAAAATCATCTTCTATTAATATTTGAATGTCTTGCCCCTCACGGATTAGCTGCT
Organism: Lysinibacillus sp. AR18-8; assembly: GCF_001705465.1. Taxonomy (NCBI): domain Bacteria; kingdom Bacillati; phylum Bacillota; class Bacilli; order Caryophanales; family Bacillaceae; genus Lysinibacillus; species Lysinibacillus sp. AR18-8. The sequence goes on along the minus strand of NZ_MDGU01000051.1, from coordinate 143,541 downwards.
CAGCTTTCTGCTGCTTGGCGCTTATACCCCTACGTTTATTACCAAGCACAACGAAATCAGTATGTTGTGTAACAGCTCCCTGTAAATACCCTCCATATGCTTTTACTTGTTTGGAGGCTTCGGATCGTGTCATGGTAGAAAGGGCGCCTGTGAATACAATTTGTTTCTTATAAAAGGGGTGGGTTAGATTTTCAACTGGATCAGAAAAGAAAATGATTTCTGAGTTATCCTTATTGATCATATTCGTTACTCCTTAAAAAATTAATCGATAAATAAATCCACAAAATTTTATATGTATGCTACATTAAAATTAAAAATATAAAGAGGTACATAGACATGAATTCGCAATTGACTGCTTTCATTACTCTTAGCTGCACATCAGGTGTACTAAATTTGTATTTATGTTTATACGTATTTCTAAAACGCTACAATTATACAAAAATTGCTCAATTGTTTATTAGTTATACCGCATTAATTGCGGTATATTGTTTTGCTTCTGCTTTTGGTTTAATCGCTACAACATTAAGTGCCATAAAGGTTTGGACGGCCATCCAATATGTAGGTATGGCTTTTTCAACGCCTCTCGGATTATTGTTTATCATGCAATACCTCGGTTTTCATCTGACAAGGAAAAAGATAATGGCTCTTCTTGCCATTCCATTTATTAGCTTAATCATGGTTGTTACAAATGATATACACCATTTTCATTATAGAGTATTTGAAATAGATCCTATATTAGGGGAACCTTATGTTCATCAGGAAATTGGCATATGGTATATCATTCATGGCATATTTACTTTTGGCTGTATGTTCGTATCCTTCTTATTAGTATTAATCCATTGGAAAGAGACTACTAAGGCCTACCGGCAACAATTAATTGCCTTAATGTGTGGTCAACTTATTCCTATGATAACAGCATTCATCTATTTATTGGGCTTAACACCTCAAGGAGTTGATCCTGTCCCTATGGTATTATGGGCTTCTTCATTTTTATATTTATGGTCTATTAATTCCTCACGGTTATTTAGGGTGATGCCTGTTGCCAAGGATGCAATATTTCATAGTATCAATGATGGGGTTATTGTGTTAGATGAATCTGCTCGATTAATAGAGTTTAATCAAGCCTGTAGCAAGGTATTTCCTCAGCTAACCAGATCAATGATTGGTAGGGATATTGGGGAAACATGGATTGAAGTAACTGGACAACCGATGCCATTTACATTGGAGGCAGTGGTGAATACGCAAGACATCGAGATTGTGCTTTCTGATCATACTTATCAAGTGCGTGTTACAGAGCTGCAACATGTTAATCATGGTAAGGGGTTATTACTTATTTTCACTGATATAACAGAGTTGAAGGAGCTACAAAGACAGTTAGAGCAACTCGCTTTTTACGATGAACTTACACAAATTTATAATCGTCGAGCTTTTTTTCAACAATGTAATCAGGCTTACAGCGAGGCAAGAGAATCATCCTCAGCTTTTACTGTCATTTTAATGGACATCGATCATTTTAAAAACGTCAATGATACGTATGGGCATGCTATCGGTGATCAATTACTAGTTCATGTCGTAAAGGTTTGTCAGAGTGTGTTGAAAAAAGGAGAACTGTTTGCACGGTATGGCGGTGAGGAATTTGTTCTTGCACTCAAGGACTCTACATTATTAGAGGGGCAAGCATTAGCTAATTTGCTCTGTAATAGCGTAGAATCCCAGCCACTTATGACTACTGAGGGAGCAATTCGTGCTACTATTAGCTGTGGTGTAGCAGAAGGCACAAAGGGACAAGAGACACTGTATCAGCTTTTAAACAATGCGGACAAAGCACTGTATGCGGCAAAACAAGCAGGCCGTAATCGAGTACATGTTTTTCTAGAATAAAAAAGCTAAAATATACAATCATTGAGGCAATGATGTATATTTTAGCTTTTTACTTACCAATTTGTATGGAAAACACCTTGTGCATCAATTCGTTCATACGTATGCGCACCGAAATAATCACGTTGTGCCTGTAACATATTAGCATTAGATGAACCTGTTCGATAACTATCGTAATATGTGAGAGAAGCACTCAAGCAAGGGAACGCGTTTCCTGCTTGGATGCCTTCACAAACTATTTTTCTTAATCCATTTTGATAGTCCATCGACTTTTCTGCAAAGTATGGATCAATTAATAAATTATTTAGAGAAGGTTGCTTTTGATAGGCTTCACTAATAACATTTAAAAAATCTGCTCGAATAATACAACCACTACGGAAAATTAATGCAATATCTTTTAATGGTAAACGCCATTCATAAAGCTCTGATGTCATTTTATATTGTGTAAATCCTTGTGCATAAGCACATATTTTCCCCATATATAGCGCTTGGCGGACGTATTCAATCCAGACATCTCTATCTAAATTTTGCTGTTTATAATTTGGTCCAGATAGTATTGCCTCTGCTTGAATTCGTTCCTCTTTTAATGATGAAATATAGCGAGCGAATAAGGCCTCCGTAATAATTGATGTAGGAATACCATTGTCTATAGATTGCAGGCTTGTCCATTTCCCAGTACCTTTTTGACCAGCTTTATCAAGTATCATATCAATCAGTGGTAATCCTGTTATCTCATCTTTTTTCCTTAAGATTTCAGCTGTTATTTCGATTAAATAGCTTTTCAATTCACCCTGATTCCATGTTTCAAAGATAGTAGCAATTTCCTCAACGGATAATCCTATATTTTTTCTTAAAAACGTATAGGCCTCCGCAATGAGTTGCATATCTGCATACTCGATTCCATTGTGTACCATTTTGACGAAGTGACCTGCGCCCTTGGGACCAATATACGTACAGCATGGTGTATCATTCACTTGTGCTGCAATCTTTGTCAGTATAGGTGCTACTTTGTTATAGACCTCTTGATCACCACCGGGCATGATAGATGGTCCTGTCAATGCTCCTACTTCACCACCAGAAATACCAATCCCTAAATACCCAATTCCTAAAGCTTTAAGTTCATCGTATCTACGCTCTGTATCTTTATAATGAGAGTTGCCGCCATCCATAATGACATCGCCCTTTTCAAGGAAAGGCACTACTGATTGAATAACTGAATCAATAGCATTCCCAGCTGTCACCATCAAAAAAATCTTTCTTGGTTTTTCTAAAGCTTGTACAAACTCTTCTATTTCATAGTAAGGAGTAAGCGATTGTCCTTCAACTTTTTGTAGAAGTTTGTCGGTTAAATCTCGTGTGTAATTATAAACGGCTACTTGCTCGCCCTTATTAGCCATGTTTAAAGCGATATTACTGCCCATAACACCTAATCCAATAACGCCAATTGTATTTAACATTGTACTTGCTCCTTTTTAAACATTTTTTAAACAAATAAACTAAGTAATAAAATAAATCCTAAGCCAGCCACAGATACAATTGTTTCTAGCAAGGTCCAAGTAGCGAATGTTTCTTTCATGCTTAATCCAAAATATTCTTTAAACATCCAGAAACCTGCATCATTGACATGTGAAGCAATTAAGCTTCCTGCACCTGTTGCCAACACGACCAAGGCAAGGTTTACATCACTTTGACCTAACATTGGAATGACTAACCCAGCTGTTGTTAAAGCAGCAACCGTAGCTGACCCTAATGAAATGCGTAAAATAGCCGCAATAATCCATGCTAGTAAAATTGGCGATAAGGTAGTTCCATGGAAGAGTTCAGCTACATAATCACCGACACCACCATCAATTAAAACTTGTTTGAAGGCACCACCGCCCCCAATAATTAAGAGCATCATACCGATATGGGATATTGCTGTTGTACATGACTCCATTACTTGCTTAATAGGAATTTTCCTTGCGATCCCCATTGTATAGACGGCAACTAATAAGGAAATTAACATGGATGTACCAGCTTCACCGATGAAGCGGATCCCTGCTAAGAAGCTATTATCTTCAAAGCCAATTGTTTTTTGTAACAGTGTAATAATAGTAGCAATGGACATTAAAATAACGGGTAATAGTGCAGTAAAAACACTTATTCCAAAACTCGGTGTGTCCTCTAGTTCAAATGTTTTTTGTTCACCTAGAGAGGCAATATTTCCAGTTTTGTTGAATGATTCAGGCACTAACCTTTTCGCTAATTTTGTAAATAATGGTCCAGCTAAAATAACAGTCGGAATGGCGATGATAAAGCCATAAAGCAACACCTCACCAATATTTGCCCCAAATTCGCCAGCAATAACAGTTGGTCCAGGATGTGGTGGCAAAAATCCATGTGTGACAGATAAGGCTGCGGTCATTGGAATTCCTAAATATAAAATAGAAACCTTTAATTGTCTTGAAATAGCAAAGACAATTGGGATTAATAGCACAAGACCTACTTCAAAGAAAAGAGCGATACCGATAATAAAGGATGCTGCTACAACTGCCCATTGAATGTTCTTTTCTCCAAATTTATTCACAAGGGTCATGGCAATACGCTGTGCACCGCCAGAATCGGCAATTAATTTTCCTAGCATCGCTCCAAGACCAAATATTAGTGCCAAGTGACCTAATGTTCCACCTAACCCTGCTTCAATCGTTTTTACGATAATATCCAAAGGCATCCCAAGAGCTAAAGCAACACCGAATGAAACAATGATTAATGAAATAAACGTATTTAATTTAAAGCCCATTATTAAAATTAACAGCGCAATAATACCAATACCTACAATAACTAATGGCATGTATTCTCCTCCTCTTTAGTCGGGCTTAATTAAGCTCCTTTGATACTGAGCAATTGACGTATAGTCGTCTGCTAAAACTCTAGATAAACGAATGAAAATTGGGAGTAGCTGTCTATATTCTTTGGCTGCTTCTTCGATCGGCGTATGTTTATAAGTGTCACCAACCATATCAGAGACAACGTCAAAGGAATCAATTTTTCCTGTAGCATATAAGCCTAAAATACAAGCGCCTAGACAGGAGCTTTCATAGCTTTCAGGTACTACCACTTCGGATTCAAAAATATCCGCCATCATTTGTCTCCAAATCTCAGAGCGTGAAAACCCGCCTGTTGCTTGAATACGAGTGACAGGGCTTTCCATACATTCCAGTAATGCTAAATAGACAGTATATAAATTGTAGATAACCCCTTCGAGGGCAGCTCGTATCATATGTTCCTTTTTATGAGACATAGTTAAACCAAAAAATGAACCACGGACATCTGGATTCCATAAAGGCGCACGTTCACCTGATAGATAGGGATGGAATAGCAGCCCATCAGCACCAGGTCTAACACGTTCAGCAATTTTCGTTAACACTTCATATGGATCAATACCTAGTCTTTTAGCTGTTTCAATCTCAGAAGAGGCAAACTCATCGCGAATCCAGCGTAATACCATACCACCATTGTTTACGGGTCCACCAATGACCCAATGGTTTTCTGTTAGTGCATAGCAAAAAATTCTACCCTTTACATCTGTTTTGGGCCTATCAATTATGGTACGGATAGCACCGCTTGTCCCAATAGTGACAGCAATTTCGCCTTCTCGAATGGCGTTCACACCTAGATTAGAGAGCACGCCATCACTTGCACCAATGACAAAAGGTGTTTGTGGGTCAATACCAATTTGTTTAGCTAAAAGGTCATTGCAATTTAAAAATAGTTGAGTTGTTGGTACGAGTGTGGATAATTGTGCTTTCGCAATACCTGCAACAGCTAAAGCTTCTTCGTCCCAATCTAATGTATGGAGATTCATCATACCCATACACGAAGCTAATGAATAATCGACGACATATTGATCAAAAAACTTTTTAAAAATGTATTCTTTAATACCGATATATTTCTTCGTTTTGCGCGCGATTTCAGGATGTTCATGCACAAGCCAAGTAATTTTGCTTAGTGGTGACATTGGATGAATAGGTGTACCTGTTCTTTTATAAATTTCATGGCCATTCCAGTCAGTTTTAATTTTATGTGCCCATGCTTCACTACGATTATCCGCCCAAGTGATGACAGGTGTTAACGGTTGATCATTTTCGTCCATAGCGATCACACTATGCATAGCACTACTAAAGGAAACAAATAGTAATGGTTTATCAGAATGGACTTTCATAATGTTGGTAATGGCTTGTAGTACAGCTTGAAAGATTTCTTCTGGATTTTGTTCTGCTGTCGAAATATCCGGTGTATATAATGGATACCCAATATTTTCTTGTTGAATAACCTTCCCATGTTGACTAAATAATACGGCCTTAGTGCTAGTAGTCCCTATATCAACACCTAACATATAGTTAGTCATTTTGTGGCTCAACCCCTTTAGATAGCATTTGCTGTGACCGCCATAAATCTTCTACTTTGCCTTGAACATCATCAAAATTTTCATGTAAGGATTTAATCATAAGCTCTCGATCTTTGGCTCTAATAGCATCAATATAGAGCTCATGATTTTTCACAATACGAGTAAAATCCTCATATTTCTCTTTAAAGCGCATGCGCATAGATAGTAAAATCAAGCCTTCCATTACTGGCTTTAAATTATTCCAAATCATGGTGATATAGGAATGTCCGATGGAACGAATAATTGTCTCATGGAACATAACATCCTGATAAGAAAATTCGTCTGCATCGTTATACTTAATGGCAACTTTCATCATTTCTAATGTTTTGCTAAGTTCTAGTGCTAAGCTAGTTGTATCCATTTTTATGAGACGTTCAAACACAAATGTTTCAATCAGCAATCGAACATCATAAATTTCTTCAATCTCTTTTTCAGATAAACCAATGACAACAGCACCCATTTTCTCTAATCGAATGATATTTTCAGAAGCTAATATTCTTAAGGCTTCACGAATGGGTGAACGGCTTACTTCAAAATCAGCTGCCAGTTTGTTTTCTGAAAGAATGGTACCGCTTTCAATTAAACCTGAAATAATACGCATTCTAAGTTCATATGCTACGCGATCACCTGTAGAAGCCTTAGAAAGCCATTTTTGTGGATATAAATAATCATTATATTCGCTCATAATATCACCCTTTTTGATTTGGAGTATACTTGTATACAAGTATTATAGTCAGAAAGAAAATAAGATTGCAAGCGACTTACTAACAATCAAAAATTGAAAAATCCTCAACTCTATACTTAGCTAAAAAAAATAATTAATGCACATTCTTTTTTCCTCCTTGGACAAACTTTAGAATGAAAAGTTCGTAAAACTTGTACAAGGTTTTAAAGCTTTTCAAATAATCGATGAAGGATGGTTATGTCAAATATGGATACAAATCGTAACAGATCAAATGGTACGAAAAGTGCAAATAAAACAAATCAACAGCGTCAGACACTTCATCGTGAGGAGTTTGGTGCTGAATTTGAGCTTGATTCAGCTTCAGCACAAATCAATAACTTTGCTGAAACACAAGGAAAAACAGATATCAAGCAACCAGTCAGTGAGAGGACTGCATGGCACTAATTTATATTTGACAACTATTCATGACATTGAGAGAAGGACTAAGGCATATGCCTTAGTCCTTTGATTATAGCCTGGGAAATATTGTGTTTATTTTCTTCCATACATATTATCAGAGCATTTCATAATACTACATCTAGAACAATGAAAACATTTTTAAGAAGGGAAGATATATACATTGGCTAAGCACTCCGATACAAGTTGGAAGCAGGATCATCCTAGCACATTGTTTAGTAACTCTGTGCAAAAGGCGGATCGTCTATTAAAGCATGCAAAATCACATCCAGAGGAAATAGCAATAGAACATGCATTTAATCAGATTAAGCATGCTGAAAATGCACGTTTCAATGCAGAACAATATGGTGAGCATTTGGATACGGTTCAGCAAAATAAAGAATATCTAGAGCAGATTAAACAACAATTACATGAAATGAAAAATGATACTGAATAAAAAATAACAATATACAACGGCTTAAATTCACGTAGTGAGGTTTAAGCCGTTGTTTAAATGTGATTAAATTAACACCAAACAATGATTTCATAGGGAGTGGTTTGAGCAGGAATACTCCTAGTGGTAGGACCATAAACAACAATGAGGTTTCGATTGGCAGGACTATTGGTAAAAGGCTGCCCATTTTTAAGTGAAATAATCGTAGTAGGAGAAAGGTTTAATTGTAATTGTCCATCACTACTCAGTAATTGTTGATTAAAGAAATCTACCTTTACATTATGATAATTGCTTTCTTTTACAATAATTAAAGCACGGTATTGTGGCGGGTAAATCATCGGTACAGGTGCATCTCCATCATAATATCCTGTTACCCATTCACCAGTAGTGACAATTTCACGATTAACAAAATAGGTGGAGGGAGAAATAATAAAATTGACGACCCCACCAGCACCATCTTCTAAGGTCATTATTTTATAACAACCGTTCTTATCTCCGTTTTGCCCAACAGAAAAATCACTGATTTGAGTGATAACACCCCGAAAAGATTTAAAATTGACCATACCCATTCCCTTCTTACATATTTCTCATTTTTAGCGTATCATTTTAATTTATGTAGCATTGTAAAATTAGGTGACAGACAATGAATAGGATGCTATTTGATAGCAATCAACTTATACTAAACATGCTTACTATTAGGACAGAGGAGTGGCATCTATTGAATTGGATTTCTAAAAATAAGAAAATCTTTCTATTGTTAATTTTCGTTGTTATTGTTGTCGCTGGTATACTGGATATTAAATATGAGGGATTATTCTTTCAGCTATTACCTACATCAATACAAACATTTTTATCTAATTTATTTTGAAATGTGGAGAACCGTACCTAAAAGAGTGCGGTTTTTTCATTACCAGAATTTTTGCCACAACATGCAACCAATTGTTTGGATTATCTACTTTATAAGTAAGAGTACATAAAAGGAGAAAATGCAAATGGACGATGAAAAAATAGTTGCTTTATACATACAACGCTCACAGCAGGCTATTTTGGAAACAAGGAAAAAATATGGAGCATATTGTAGAGTAATAGCAAGAAGAATCTTGGCAAATTTGAGGGATGTTGAAGAATGTGAGAATGATGCCTACCTAGCTGCATGGAACACAATCCCTCCACAGATACCAAGAAAACTATCTATTTTTTTAGGGAGAATCATACGTAATATTGCACTTGATAAGCATAGCTATAATACAGCCAAAAAGAGAAACAATGAGTTTGAGGTCATTCTCACAGAGCTGGAAGAATGTCTAGCTTCTTCTCATACGGTAGAAACATCCTATGAAGCGGGTGAACTTGCTCAATACATTAGCCAATTTTTATATACCTTAGATGAACAATCTAGAAATATATTTATTCAACGATATTGGTACTCCTATTCTATAAAAGATATTTCCTTACACTTTCAAATGAGTAGTAGTAAAGTTAAGTCCAACTTATTTAGGACACGTAATAAACTGAGATTTTATTTGGAAAGCGAGGGATTATATATATGAAAAAAGAGGAGTTATATCGTGAAATTGGATTTATAGAGGAAGAGTTAATTGAAGCCGCCAACTATGAAGTAAAGAAGAAAAGTTTTTCTAAAAAATGGCTCGCTGTGGTAATAAGTATGATGATCGTAAGCTCAGTTTCTACTGCCACAATAGCAGCAGCTTACTATAAACATCAAAATAATGAGCTTTATATTCGTTATTTATCAGCAGAGGACATGGAACTAATGCCAGCTACAAAATATGATGCAGATAAATTTCTAAAAGCTCTAGATAGTGACAAAGAGGAGTATATCTATATTGCAATAAATAGACTAGTAGAGAGCTATAATGATGAAAAGTTGAGAAATAAGGCGTTAAAGGCTATTCAGCCATTTATACAAAGTGATAACAAAAAAATTGCAAATTCGGCTATTTTTGCTGTCGATATTTTATCGGGAAGCTTTAAAAGTCAGCAGGTATATAAATTAGCAGATGGGAGCGTCTTCTTTACTTTATTCAATAATTATTCAGATTACGGAAGCCAAAATGTTCTTTGGCGTATAAAAGATGATGTGCTAGAGGCATATTCTAGCTTCTCCAGTCCATCAATGTATATTAAAGAGATAATTCCTTCACCTGATCAGAAATTAATTGCTATTGTCACGAACTCTAATAAAAGTGAATTTGTTGAAGTCATCAATGTGGAAGAGCGAATGGTAAGCCCAGAGTTAGTAGAATCTTCAAGGGTTAAATATGGTGCTGAGCAAGGGTTAGATACTTGGATTCGAACAGATCATGAAAACTATAGCTATGTGGATCATCTTAGATGGAAGGGAGATGCTACAATAGAATTTGAAGCTAGTCTCTCCTATGATGATACGGCGTTTATTAAAAACGTGGTAGTCACTTATGAAGTTAGCCAAAAGAAATTAACTGTTAAAGAAATTAAATAAGAAGCAGATAAAAACAGAAAACGTATTTAAAGGTTTTCTGTTTTTTCAATAGTATTGTAGAAATAAATCAATTAAAAAGGGAGTGAATGATATCAATGGCAAAATGGAAAATAGCCTTAGAAACGTTCCTGAAAGCATGGCAAGATAAAGAGGAAGTTGTAGGAGCGCTCGTATGTGGGAGCTATATTACTGGAAATCCCTCTAAGCGCTCTGATATTGATGTTCATATTATTTTGGCGGATAATGTGGGGTGGAGGGAAAGAGGGAATCGTGTTATTGATGGTTTTTTAATTGAATACTTTGCGAATCCATCAAGTCAAATTCGTGGGTATTTCCAAGATGATTTTAAAAAAAGAAGAACTATGTCGATGGTCCAATTTAAAACAGGTAGGATTTTATTTGATTATACTGGAATAATAAAAGACTTGAAATTTGAGGCAGAGGAATGGCTCGAAGAAAAATATAACACAATGAATGAAACGGTCTTAGAAATAAAAAAATATGAACTATGGGATGCACTAGATAATTTAAAGGATTGTTATGAGCAGGATAGAATGGACTTTTCCTTTACCTACCATAACTCATTAGCCAATTTATTTTTGGTGTACTGTCAGTTTTTAAATCTAGAAACGATACCCTTTTATCAAATCTATGCCTATCTTGAAGATCCAATTTACCTGCAAAAATATAGTAAGTCAGCATTTCCAGATGAGGACTTTAGAGAAATTTTTATGAGAGCAATGCATGAGGACAATGCTGAAAAGATGATGGCGTCATATGAAGCAGTAGTAGAGTATGTGCTCATACAAATGGGTGGTTTTCATATAGATGGCTGGCATATAAAAAGCCCAATCGAAAGTTAATCTGTGGAAAATTGAAAGTTAGTTCAGATACAAGACGAGCTTCATATTTATATGTTATTATACAGATATAATAATAAAAAGAACCTATTTTTTATGAAAATGTCAACCATTTTTAGGCCGATTATTCCAATAAGCTTAAATAATTCAATTTTTATCTAGAACAAAAAGTGATTTTTTTGCTTGAATTATGATTGGAAAGGCTCGAAAAAAGCTGATAACTCTCATATAAATAGTTGATATTTTATTCTTGAACTAATTGTGATAAACTGCAATAAGGTAATAATTGATACAGAAATGGTGTGCTCCGAGGTTGCTCCATGGCTACAGTACTTCTAAAGTGGGAGTGCTTACATCCTTTCTGCAAATCTTAACATATAAGGAAGGTAAAAATGAGTAACAGACAAATTAAATCAGATGTTATCTTAATTGGTGCCGGAATCATGAGTGCAACTTTGGGAACATTACTCAAAGAATTAGCACCAGATTGGAAAATTACAGTGTTTGAAAAGCTTGAAAAAGCAGGCGAGGAAAGTTCTCACGAATTAAACAATGCGGGAACTGGACATGCTGCATTATGTGAGCTGAACTACACATCAGAGAAAAAAGACGGATCAATCGATATCAAAAAAGCGATTAATGTTAATGAACAGTTCCATGTTTCAAGACAGTTTTGGTCGTATCTTGTAAACAATAAGCTGATCAATAATCCACAAGACTTCATTATGCCTTTACCACATATGAGTTTAGTACAAGGGAAAGAAAATGTTGAGTTTCTAAAGAAACGTCATGAAACGATGACAAAAAATCCTTTATTTGAAGGAATGGAATTTTCTAATGACCCTGAAACACTAAAAAAATGGATTCCACTTATTATGGAAAATCGTCCTGCTGGTGAAGACATTGCTGCAACGAAAATTGACACTGGTACAGATGTTAACTTTGGTGCTTTAACACGTATGTTAATTGATCACTTAAAAGCAAAAGATGTAGATGTTAACTATAATCATAGTGTTGAAAGTTTAAAACAAGCTAGTGATGGTACATGGGAAGTACGTGTGCACGATTTAGATGGCTGTAAAATGGAATATCATTCAGCAAAATTTGTCTTCCTTGGAGCTGGTGGAGGAAGCTTAGAATTACTACAAAAATCAGGTATTCCTGAAGGGAAACATATTGGTGGATTCCCAATTAGCGGTCTATTCTTAGCATGTAATAATCCAGAAATAGCTGAACAACATCATGCAAAAGTATACGGAAAAGCAAAAGTTGGTGCTCCACCAATGTCGGTTCCGCATCTTGACACACGTTATATTGATAACAAGAAATCATTACTATTTGGACCATTCGCAGGTTTCTCTCCTAAGTTCTTAAAAACAGGTTCAAATATGGATTTATTTGCTTCTGTAAAACCGCATAATATCACAACTTTATTAGCTGCGGGCGTGAAAGAGATGGGCTTAACAAAGTATTTAATCCAACAGCTTATGCTTTCAAAAGAACAACGTATGGAAGAGTTACGTGAGTTCATTCCAAATGCAAAAAGTGATGATTGGGATATTATCGTAGCTGGACAACGTGTACAAGTAATTAAAGATACGGAAGCTGGCGGTAAAGGAACACTTCAATTCGGTACAGAAGTTGTAAGTGCTTCTGATGGCTCGATTGCAGCTTTACTAGGGGCTTCACCAGGTGCATCTACGGCTGTACATGTTATGCTTGAAGTTCTTAATAAATGTTTCCCTCAACATATCAAGGAGTGGGAACCAAAAATTAAAGAAATGATTCCATCTTATGGTCTATCATTAGCAGAAAACCCTGAGCTTTTAAAAGAAATAAATGCAACAACAGATAAAGCACTTGGCTTAAAATAAAAATAAGTCATGGTAAGCGTTTAAGAAAGAGCTCTCAATCTATTCTGATTGAGAGCTCTTTTTAATTTGAATAAATTCTTTCCTGGGAAATTTTAAATCCAATTGCCTTCTTTTTAATAAAAGAACCATCAAATTTGCTATAAATCTTGCCCTGTATTTTATGACACTATAGCTCTATGTCCCATTGTGATATAGATGGTAGTTTCCTATACTTTGTATATACAATAAGAAGGGAGCTAATCTATAGATGATTAAGCTACAGGATATTGGAACATTTTCAGAACTACCAGAGCTTGCAATGTATATCTATACTGGCAATATTACAGCTTTGCGAGTTGCGAGGGATAAAGGCTGGAATATTGAAGAAGAGATATGTTTATGTCAGCATACATCATTAAGCCCATTGGATTTAGCGTTGATTGCACAAAGATTGGATGTAGTAAAATTATTAGTTGGATATGGGGTTAATTTAAATGTGGAAAAAAATCCTTCTTTTTTAAGAGCTGTTCGATATTGTAAAGAAAATATAGTACGTTACCTTGTTGAACAAGGAGCAAAATTAGATGGCTATAACCAAGTGGGATCTGGAGCCTATTCTCAGGCCTACTATGGCAATAAAAGAAATATCCCTCTTATTCATGAACTTGGGCTTGATATAAAGCAGCATGGAGGTCCTGTATTGCGTCAGGCTGTGTCGAATTTTGATAAAAAAACAGTCACTTATTTACTTGATCAAGGAGTAGATATTAATTATCAAAAGCCTGATATGGTCTATCCCTATGAAGCAACACCATTAACAGTTGCAACAAGAATGGGAAATATAGCTATGGTGAACTATTTGATTGAACGAGGTGCAAACGTCACTTTAGCGGAGAAAGATGGTGAGAGAGCTTATACAATTGCTGTACGTATGAAAAATATGGAACTAGCAAATTACTTAAAGGCTCTAGAACCAATAGAACTCCATACTATTGAAAACAAAAAAGAGACATTGAAAAAATACAAGTTACCAGATGAATTGATTAATTTTCTGACAGGAGATCGACTGCATCTTGAGCTTGCACCAAATGATTATGACATTCACTTTATCGATTTTTTCAAACTAACTGATACAATTGAGATGAAACTAGGTCATAGAGAGCTCCTCCTTCTTTCCGCAAATATCGACAATTATTCTGATTTGCAAATAGTCTGGAACCCAAAAGGAGAAGGCCATATAGGGTGCTATGATGTGGAGCATGAGGGATATGCTAATTTATGTAGTTTTAAAGAATTTATTGGTAGACCTGAAATATACCTTATCCGTTTTCTTGAAGGAGAACTATAGCAATGTTTTAAGCTACTGATAAAAATGTGAATCAACTGATTAAATGAGCCTCCCTGCTATTCAACTTAAAAGTCGATGAGAGTAAGCATATTCTTTCTAAGAAATATGCTTACTTTTTATTGCTCTATATACGAAGAGTTGACAAACAAAAAACAATAGAACGTTTAATATATATGGCACAAAAGAACAACAGTAGGGCTATTAACAGGGCGAAGGGGATGCTGAACATAACAGGAAGTTCTACGCCATACCAAAGGCCCATTTTAATTTGATCCACTCCGAATGTTCGTAAAAAACCAGCGAGTATGGATAAGCCAGCGCTTAAAAGTAATCCAACATAAAGTACAGATAATACCACTAAAGCTAATGAGCAAAAAAAAGTCTTTAGCATTTTTAGAAGTATCATTCTTTTTCCCTCCGTATAATGTGGTGCACCTTTGAACTCGAAGCTATCGAATAATCATCCGTATAGTAAAGTGTCCCAATCACACTATTTTCCCCAACATGGACGACTTCCCCTTCCACAAACTCTGCATTTGTATTAGATAATTGTAGGTGTTTTCCACTAATTGTGTGACAACGTAATAATTTTTTAAATAACGGAAGAAGAGTTATCCTATCCTTTTCTATTACCACATTTTCAGCCCTTAACCTGTCAATTCCGCTTTCTCCCGATAACTTCAAATGAAAGTGATGAGCGATTATTTCCGCAGCCTTGACTATTCCAATGGCATCAAATTGCTCGCTCTGTAATTTCTCTTCAACCATTAGCTTTCCAGAACTATTGATTTTTTGGATAAAACCATTACGTATTTTAATATTCCCGGCATTTGTAAGTTCTCCGATTTGGCAATAATCCTTTAACTTACACGAGCCAGTACTATTAAATATCTGCGCTGTAACTGGATAATAGAAGGAGCTATGACCATGAGTGGACACTTTTATTAAGTGTACTTCTTGTTGTAACGATACAGCTCCTCGAATGTTTAATTGTTCATAATTAGCATCCAAATGTTTAACGGTGCCATTCGTTTGTGTAAGGGTACGGAGTTTTTGAAACATAAAGTCACCTCATTATAATTTAATTAATATATATTAATTAAATTATATGCTACTTCCATTTGTCAAGAACAAAAGCACTGCTTTAAACAATAAAAAAAGGATTTCAATTTGTGAAATCCTAAAAAATTTTATTCATTAATTGGTTTACTTCGCGTAAGATGTTGGCCATGTCTATGAGTTTATCCTGAGAAAACTTTAAAAAGATTTCTTGAACCTTCATGTCACCAATATTGGTTAAAGCCATTTTGACCACACGTCGATCATTATTTTCTCTAATTCTTTGTATGAGTTCGAGTTTTTCCAGTTTATCGCACATGGAAGTTACAGCTCCGGGTGTTACACTAAAGAATTCAGCAATTTCTGTTGCCTTCATCCCATTATTTATTTTTAGCTGTAGGAGTAATATTAATTGGTTTTGTGATAACGCCTCTCCTTCAGATAAAAGATCTACAAACATTTTCGACTTCTGCTGTATTTCCAGCATTTCTTTCATAATAATTTCTACATTGTTTAGATTTTTTGGCATATAATCACGTCCGCTAAAATATTTAATAATTAAATTATATAGCAATTAAATAAATGCTACCAAGTGTAGAATTACTTTAAGAAATATTTATTTTTTAAAAGTCGTACGCATCCATTCGAAAAATCTCTCTTTTTCTTCGAACTGGGGGTAGTGAGCAGATTGTTCATATGCTATGAATTCCTTTTTCTTCGCGATAATTTGGTCGAAGTACTTTTTAGCGCTATTCGATGATGTTTGATAATCATAATCCCCCATTACAAAATAGAAGGGAAGAGTCAGTGAATTGACTTTCGCAGGAAGTGGGGACTGCAAGATTTCGTTTACTAAGACTTCTTGCGATAGGGATATCCCCTTGCTATAGCGAATAATATCTAACAAATTATATTCGGTACTAAAAAGCATCCCTAACATATTTCCATCAGGGTTAGTAATAAGTCTTGTAGCTCCACCGTATTTGCTCACTAAATGACGAGGCGTAAATGTTTTACCACTACTAATTTCCTCCATTAACCTCTGTAAATGTGCAACATCCTCTGTGTTACTCTTAAGCTGAGCCTGTTTGATCGTAAAGTGTAAACTGTCCATCTCACTTTCAACGGTATTACTCATTTGACCAATCCCTACATAGGCCTCATATTTATCAGGAGCTTTAGCAGCTGCTTGTGTGGCAATATAGGTACCGTAGGAATGACCAATTAAGATAATTTTTTCTTTATTTAGATGATTAGCAATATAGTCAGTCAGTGCTAGTAAATCCTCCACAAGCAAATCAGATGAAAGATTTGAGTAGTCCTCAAAAAAATGATAAGACTTCCCACTAGCCCTTTGATCATAATTTACCACTGTAAATTCGGTTTCCAATAAATCTTGATATTTTTTAGCGTAGGGTATTTCAGAGCAACCTGGTCCGCCATGGACAAAGATGATGACAGGATTATTTTTGTTATGGCCCCGTATCATAATTTCATGGTCACTGCCGTTAATTTCTACCTGTTCTAGCGTACTGATGCTGTTCATGTCCTCTATAGATGATGTCCATGTTGGAAATACAAGTGCTAATAATAGTAAGGAGGTCATAATCAAGACAAGATATTTAATGAACTTTTTAATCCTTTTCATACAATACCTACTTTACATGCGTTTCATAAAGCTAGCATGATACATTTTTCTTTTATACACATAAAAATACATACTCAGAGGCCACCAAAGTGTAACAAAAATAGGGTAAATCGCCCATATAACGCTTGGTGAAGAAACAACATTTACTGTAATGAAAAAGATACTAATTAGTATCGTAGCTGTAACGGAGAATGCTACAAAGGTTTTTCGTTGCGCGTGATATAAAGCTAGAGGCCACCATATCACTAAAAAAGCAGGATAAATTGCCCAAGGGTATTGAGGAGATACAATCATATTCAATATAGAGTAATAGATGATGGTAGAAGCACATCCAATTAGAGCTGTTTTTAACGTTTTTGCCTTTTCATCTAAGTACATGAGGATTGGCCACCAGATAATTGGATAAATCGCATAGACAAACCATAAATGATCTGGTGCGTAAATATAATTTTCAACTATTAGAAATGTAATAATTAAGGCACTACAAACAATTGAGTATTGTTTATACAATTTTTTAGCCATAAAGAATAACGTAATAGGCCAAAGCAGTAGCAATAAGCATGGATATACAAACCACATTGTTTGAGGAGATGTCGTATAATTAACAACCCCTAAAAAAATCATTGTCATCAAGCTCCCCGCTATAGAAAAGTTAATAAAGTTCCTCATGTTTATTCACCCCATTTCTTACGAGACCACACAAAGTACATCGATAAAGGCCACCAAAGAATGGCGAAAATCGGATAGATTGCCCAAATAGTATGTGGTGTGTAATAAAGATTAATAAAAATAAAAAATGCAATGATTAAGCCACTACCCCAAATTGAAAATTCTAAGTTTAATTTAGCCATGTTTTTCTTTGCTGGTTCTTTAACACCTAACTCTTGCTTTAAGTCTTCGATATCTCCAAATTCTACAATGGCTTTATTAATAGCATCCTCTTGTTCTTTACCTTGGTCCATCAAATAAAATACTTTTTCTTCAAGATTTTCAATGATTTCTTGTTTAACCATTTCCGTTTCGTTAGTTCGAGGAATGTCTTTAAAAAGCTCATCAATATGGTTTTTTATTCTTTTCATTCTAAGCCCTCCATAAATAAATCGATTATTTCCTTTACTTCCGACCATTCATTCACTAGCTCATTTAAATAGGCCTTACCTAATGATGTAATACGGTAATACTTTCTTTTGCCTCCATGTGAGACATCTCCATAATAGGCTTCAATAATTTCTTTTTTTTCGAGACGTTGAAAAACTGCATACAAAGTTGCTTCCTTGATTTGAAACCGATTGTTTGTACGGAGACTTATTTCCTGAGAAATTTCGTAGCCATAACGGTCTTTTTCTGAAATTAACCGTAAAATAATCGAATCCAAATGTCCTCGGATAATATCACTGCGAACCATAAGTCACCTACTTTTTTTATTGCTCTATCTGTCAGAGTAATAGTAGCAAACATTACTCTGTCTGTCAAAGTAATTTATTCCCCTTTTTTTACAATGATGATGAGATTTTCAATAAAAAACCCATTCGCTGAAAAGCCCAAAAGGACTATTTCATAGCGAATGGAGTTCGAGTACTCTTTTTACATATACAATGCAGCAAGGAAAATCCCTAAAGACTCCTCGTAAATGTCATCAAACTGGCTGATTGGTAAAGGATTTGTACCACTTCCTAATTCAACAGTGAAGCCTGGTCTACGCCAATCTTGAATAAACCAATCTTTATAACCAGCATAGCTTCCAGCAGATTGAACGGGCTCATAGCCACTTACTCTACTAAATTCATTTACAAGTACCTCTGATTCTGGGGGCTCTAGATTTTCAAAACCCCAATATATGACACGTCCCTGTGTATGAAAGGCTAATACTCTTGAAAAATCACGTTGCTTGGTCAAATCAGCCATTGCAATGGCTTCAGGTTCAGATAGTGGTCTTTCACCACCATAATCTCTTGGCCCTGGTGTTTTTGGATTACGGGCACTTTCAAGCTCCCATTTGGCAGGGAATTGGTCATTCAAATCAATTCCATGAATATTTGCTTTCCAGCCAGAAAAATCAGCGTTATCATTATTCCATTCAATTAGTTGATTTCTTAATGCTTCATCATTTGGTGGGCCTTGTATTACTAAATCAACGCCATCAGGATTTACCATAGGAACGATAGAAAGGAATGTTTGCTGATAAAGAGAAAATGGAGAAATTCCACGAATACTACTTTGATTGGTGAGGGCGAGCAAATAGTCATTTAAAAATGTTAGAATAATAGGTGTAGTAATCCATTCGTTTGCATGGAAGGAGCCATTATAGTGTACACGTTTTGCACCATGGCCAATTGATAGCTCAGGTAGCTCCTTCCCTAAAACGGAACTGCCAATGTTTGAGCTATGAAGAAAAGGATATGCATCAAGGAGCTTTCTGAGATCATTTATCATATGGGTATACGTGTAAGTTTGCTTACCTTCAACTAAACGCCATGTGATACGTTGGGGTATGCGAATCATTTGACCGATTTGTAATCGATTTGGATTGAGATCAGGATTAACAAGCAATAGGGCGACTAGGGGGAGGTTTCGGCTCTGGGCAATCTGCCAAAAAGAGTCTCCTTGTTTAATTTGATAGTTGTTGGTCACAAAACCAGGAATACGAACCCGTTGTCCAACTCTTAAAAATTGGGGATTTATATTTTCATTAGAATCTAAAATGAGTTGAAGAGGAATTTTAAATACCTCACTGAAATGCCAAAGTGAATCTCCTGGTCTTACGATAATATCCAAATGTTTTCTCTCCTTAATTAGAAATGGTTCAATATAAAATGTATATGAAAAATACAGAGACTTATTGATACAAAATCAGCAAAATTTCTTTATGATGAATCTAAAATAGGAGAAAATGAGTTATTTTTACATGTATACTAGTAATCATACTAAAGTAAAAGAAAGGTAAAGGTAGGAAAACCAAATGTTAAATAGATTAAAATTGGGTATACGCTCAAAGATTTCATTAGGTTATATCGTAATCATTCTTTGCCTACTTGCGACGGTTGTCATATTAAATAATCAAATTACATCTTTGCAGAAGGAAAGAAATTTTATTATTAAGTACGATTCCAATGTTCTAACTTTAACGAATGAAATTGAAAAATATATATTGGATATGGAATCAAGTCAGCGGGCTTTCATCATTACGGGTAAGCAGAGTTATCTGGAACCCTATGATAATGCAGCTGAAAATTGGAAAATAGATTTTAATGAACTCTATCAACAAATGAAAGATAAACCAGCTCAGCAGGACAAACTTAAAGAGATAGAGGAAACAATTGAACATTGGGTTGCAACGTCAGGCGAACCAACTATTCAATATAAAAAGGATAATAATGTAGAAGCATTAAATGATTTTTTTAAAGTGGATAATGGTCGTCAGGATATGGAAAAAATGCGCAAATTATTCGATTCATTCCGTGCCACTGAAAATGCTTATACACAGGCAAAGGCAAGTCAGTTAGATAAGCAAAATAGTAAATTAACTAGTGCTCTATTTGGGATCTTAATTTTAGTTTCTACAATAGCTATTGCTATCGCTAGTGGCATTTCCCGTTCAATTGTAAAAACGATAACGGAAGTAACACAAACAATTCAAGAAATAGCAGCTACAAAAGGTGATTTTACAAGAAGAATCCATGTGAATACAAACGATGAAGTGAATGAACTTGCTAATGCAACGAATACGCTTTTAGAGTCCGTCGAAAAGAGGGAATGGCTACAAAGCAATGTAGCTGAAATCGTGACAAATTATCAAGGTATTTCAGCAATTACAAAATTAGCGGAGACCTTCCTATCAGAAGTAGCACAGAAAACCCAAGCATCCCTTGGCGCATTTTATGTTCGGGAAGTAACAGAGAACCAAGTACAGTTTGTGAAAAAGGCTGCTTTTGCTGACACGGATGATTGTGTTGGTATGGAGAGCTTCAAAATAGGACAAGGGTTAATCGGTCAATGTGCATTAGAAAAGAGAGTGCTATTCTATGATAATATTCCGAGAGACTATCGTTTAATCAAGACGGGATTAGGTGAAATTAGACCACAAAATATTTTATTGATTCCTGTCATTTTTGAAAATGAAGTTATAGCGGTTGTTGAAATAGCAACAATGGCTAAATTCAGTAAGTTACAGCAAGAATTAGTGAGACAGGTTACTGAAACCTTTGGACTAACAGTTAACAGTGTTTTAGGGCGTATGGAAATTGTACGTCTATTGAATGAATCTAGAGCAATGACAGAGGAATTACAGGTCCAATCAGAGGAGCTTCAAACACAATCAGAGGAATTACAAATGCAGACAGAAGAGCTGACTATGATTAATGAGCAGCTTGAGGAACGCACGAAAGAGGCAGAGTCCAAATCAAGAGAGCTAGAGAAAGCGAAGAAGGAATTAGAAGAAAGTGCAGAGCAGCTTATCCTTAACTCTAATTACAAATCCGAATTTTTAGCGAATATGTCACATGAATTAAGAACACCTTTAAACAGCATATTAATATTATCTGAAATGCTAGCAGAAAATAGCCAACACAACCTAACAGACGAGGAAGCAGAGTTTGCTAAAGTTATTCATTCTTCAGGAGAGGACTTGCTTGCTCTAATCAATGACATATTAGATTTATCTAAAGTGGAGGCCGGGAAGCTTGATATTATTTTTAATGAAGTGAATATGAGCGAAGTACCTGTACAAATTGAACATACCTTTGCACCAGTTGCGAGGAAGAAAAACTTAGCATTCCATATTTCAAAGGCGGATCATGTAGTGGATGTATTCTATACGGATGAGAAGAGATTCCAGCAAATCTTAAAGAATTTATTATCGAATGCCTTTAAATTTACTGAGCAGGGATCTGTCACATTAGACATTAACCAGCTTACACCACAACAACTAACAAACAATATGCAGGATATAAGTACAGATTGGTTAGAAATTACTGTTTCAGATACAGGAATAGGTATTCCAAAAGACAAACACCAGCTGATTTTTGAATCATTCCAACAAGCAGATGGAGCTACGGTACGAAAATATGGTGGAACGGGTCTTGGTCTTTCTATTTGTAAGGAATTTGCAAAATTACTTGGTGGATGGATTACATTACAAAGTACTGAAGGACAAGGTAGTAGCTTTACGTTAACGATTCCGAGTCTACCAAATGGAATTGAAGAGGAGCATTGCCAAAAGCTTGCCATGAACGAAGTGGCTGTGACAACGGTGGAAGAGGAACAAATCAAAGAGCAGCCAGTAGCAAAGGAAGAAACCCTTCAACATGAGGTTGAGGTGTTTCAAGGGAAAAATATTTTAATAGTTGATGATGATAACCGTAATATTTATGCGTTGAAAACGGCATTAGAAAAAAGAGGCATGCATATTCTAGTTGCCAAAGATGGGCTAGAATGTTTAGAGGTCTTGCAGGCTAATCCAGATATCGATCTTGTTCTGATGGATATAATGATGCCAAATATGGATGGCTATGAAGCGATGACTATTATTCGTCAGCAAATGAAACGTATCGATTTGCCAATCATTGCATTGACTGCTAAAGCGATGAAAAATGACCGTGATAAATCATTGCAGGCAGGTGCATCTGATTATATTAGTAAGCCATTAAATTTAGATCAATTAATATCAGTTTTAAGAGTATGGTTAGTTTCTAAGGGGAGTTAATGAACATGGAACAACAATTTCAGCCTTTGGAGCAAAATATACAATTAAATAAGCATACAAATTTAGAAATTGATTTGTTACTAGAAGCTATTTATCGTTTATCGGGTTATGATTTTCGGCAATATAATCGTTCATCCATTTCACGCAGAATCTACAATAGGATGGGGATAAATAACATCCCAACGATTTCACGTGTACAAGAAAAGGTCATTCATGATAAAGAATTTTTAGAGCAGATATTAAATGATTTTTCAATAAATGTAACGGAGATGTTCCGCAACCCTAGCTTTTTTAAGGCCTTTCGTGAAACGGTCATTCCTGTTTTACGAGAATATCCTGAAATCCGTATTTGGCATGCAGGGTGTGCAACAGGTGAAGAAGTATATTCAATGGCTATCTTGCTTCAAGAAGAGGGGCTAATAGAGAGATCTGTAATTTATGCAACAGATATGAACGAGCAAGTATTAGAAAAAGCTAAGAAGGGGGCCTTTCCAATTCATAAAATGCAGGCATATACAAAAAACTATATGCTTGCTGGAGGTGCCCATGCTTTTTCAGAATACTATCAAACAGATTATCAATATGCTTACTTTCATCCAACATTATTGAAAAATATTATTTTTGCTCAACATAATTTAGTAACAGATCATTCATTTAATGAATTTCATGTTGTTCTGTGCAGAAATGTTCTTATTTATTTTTCACCTAAGCTTCAGAGCCAGGTACATCAATTATTTTATGAAAGTCTAAGTGACAAAGGTTTTTTATGCTTAGGGGATAAAGAAACATTGCGATTTGAAGAGGTTATTTCAAAGTATAATGAGATTTCTGGAAACGAAAGAATTTATCAAAAAATGTATTAATGAGTAAGAGGCTATCTTTAATGGATAGCCTCTGCTTTTTTATATAGTATTAGTGCTAGCTTGAATCATTAAAACACACATGTCATCAGGCTGATTCTCTTGTTTATCCTTAGGCAAAAGGTTATCGATTAGGCATTGCGAATAATCCCACTTGGAGGATGTTAGCGTTTGCAAATGCTTTTCTGATTCTAATTCACAGGGTCCCATTGCTTCTAACACACCGTCTGTAAATAACACAATTTGAATGTCATGCTCATATTGGATAAATTGCTTTTTCACTTTTATTTCATCAAAGAACCCGACTGCACAGCTACCCTGATCTAATGGAATACATGTTTTTTCATCGATTAGTGCATATCCAGGAGGATGGCCAGCATTTATGTACTCGACTGTTTTTTGCTCTGTATCAATGATTAAATAAATCGCTGTAAAATAATAAAGATTATTCTCTTTCCCATCTTGTAATAGCGTCATATAACGATTCAGTTCTTGGATGACAAGCTCAGGTTCAACCAATTGCTTAACCGCCTCTCTTAGAACAGAGGAGATGAACATACAAACCAACGCTGCAGATATACCGTGACCCATCATATCCAATAATATTATGGCATAACGATGATCGTCTATTTTGTACCAATAATACATATCTCCTGCCAAATTAGAGGATGGTAAATAAGAAACTTCAATACGGATGTCCTTCTCATTTAACGGTGGGCTAAGAAGACTCCTTTGTACATGGGTTGCTAAATCTAGTTCATATTGTATTTTCTTTTCATGCTGTGTGTGCCAGTCTAATTCTGCCTTTAAACGTAAGGCAACACGCATTCTGGCAAGTAGCTCTGTTTTATTAATTGGTTTAGTAATATAATCTACACCACCAATGTCTAGGGCTTCTGCCAGTTTGTTTTTATCCTCGAGTGCTGTAACAAAAATGATTTGAATATCTTTTAATCTCTCATTTTGCTTAATGCGTTTGCAGGCCTCAATACCATCTACTTCCGGCATCATAATATCTAACAAAATTAAATCTACTGAATTTCCTGTCGGATTGGGTGCATCTAATTGTAAATAATCAAATAGCTCATAAGCAGATGAAAGAGAAACACAGTTATCATAACCTGCATTTTTTAGTATTTTCTCAATGACAAATAAATTGACTTGATTGTCATCTACTAGAAGAATGGTCATAGTACTTTCCCCTTACTCTGATTGAATTGTGCAGATTATTTTTCTCATATATAAAATACTTTCAACTTAATCATTATACAAAACATCAGAGAATAAAGGTATTTTGGCGATTTGAATGTATGGTTTACTAGGTATATGAAGTAGAAGGGCGTTATATTTTCGCTTTTTTAAATCCTTGGTAGATATCAAATGCATTTGCTAAAACAGCAATAATCATACTGACAAGTAGGATTTTATCAATAGTGAAGGCAACTTTAGCTGAGGTTGTTTCTGTAATAGCCGCAATATAAGGGATAGAGGCGCTGTGAATAAAATCTTGCTGTATCGCTATTAAAATAAACACAATTGTTCCTACACTTTGAAGTAGTGCATTAGTGATGGCGATAGGCATTGTCCACTGTCCTGCACGCCATTTTAATAAGGTTAAAGTGAGACTTAGGATAATACATAGTAAGACCATGGGAACAAACGATTGTAAAGTATTTTGATTAAAGATAGGCATAACAAATTTCAAGCTGCCGTTGTCATTCGTTGTATAAATACCTAAAAGACGATAGGCATTCCAGTAAACAAAAGAAAAAATAAGTATTCCTAAAAGGCTAAAAATCGTATCACTTATAGGAATGATTTTATCTTTGGGAATCTTTTTAATTTGTATTAAATCATCAGGTGACCATGGCTTGGTATCTCTCAGAAAAGGGATCGAAAGCTTTTCAGCCCCAGAACGGTCCTTAATGATAAAAATGACCGTAACCCAAAACAAAACGTGAAATAACACAGCAATAATTGCAACAATCATCCCTACAAATGCTGTAATAATGGTTGTGAGAAGTGCTTCTTCTCCAGAATAGAGAACCATCTTCTCTATTATTTGAACAATGATCGTAATAAGAATTGCCCAAGGAATAATTAGCTTGATGGTTCTTGTATATTGTTCAAAATTCTTTGGACCAATTAAAAAGTGGGGAGTATCCTGATAGCGTGCAGCAACTTCTGAAGGGCTTCCAAGCTTCCTAATTACTTCCATCACCTCAGATTCTGTATATTGCTCTGGCAACATATCCTCAATAGTAGCCTTTAGTTCAACCTTGATTATCTCACGTTTATTTTTATGTAGCCTTTTAGTCACTTCGTGAATATATGAATCAATTAAAGTCATACATTTTCCTCCTTTAATCATTTTCAGTACTCATTAATTAGTCGTGGTAATATATGTTATTGTGGGGTATAAAAATTAATATGAAAAATTCGTGAACAACATGCAACAATTTGAAAATGGAGGGGACATGATGAGGGTTGTAGAGAAATTATTAAAAGAGCAAGATTTTGTAGCCTTTGTGAATATCGTTGTAGGAGCGTATCCAGGAAGATTGAATGGAACACAAACAACAAAAGAACAGCTGAAAAAGCTCTTTATGCAAAATCAGAGCAATGATGAATCTCTTCATTATTATGGACTTTGGGAATATGACAAACTCATTGGTGGTATGCGACTACATGACTTTCAAATGAATCTGTTTTCTAAAATGCTACCAATTGGTGGGGTAGGACTTGTTGCAGTTGATTTATTACATAAAAAAGAGAAGGCTGCAAAAGAATTAATCCAACATTTCTTTAACATCTTTTTAGAAAAAAATATTCATTTTGTGGCCTTGTATCCGTTTAGACCAGATTTTTATAAAAAAATGGGTTTTGGCTATGGACCGAAAATCTATCAATACTTGGTAGAGCCTTCAAACTTCCCGAAAGGACCAACCAAAAAGCACCTTAAATATTTGACAGTTGAAGATCAACAACAGCTAGTAGATTGCTACAACAGGGTAGTAGCAAAAAAACATGGGATGTTTCTTAAAACACAATCGGAACTATCTTTTATTTTTAATAATCCAGATAACTATGTGATTGCAATGGAACAGGAAGGTACAGTTCAGGGCTATATTGCCTTTTCTTTTAATAAACAAAGCGATAGTAATTTTATGCTAAATAATTTGGTCATTAAGGAGTGGATCTATGAAAATCCGGAGGCTTTGCTAGAGCTTAGTACATTTTTAAACAGTCAAGCAGATCAAGTAAACCGAATCGAATGGAATACACAAGAAGAAAATGTCCATTTCTTTTTAGAGGATGTAAGAAATGGCACAAATCATTTAATTCCAAGTGTCTATCACGCAAGTGCTGTGTCAGGAATTGGTCTAATGTACCGTATAATTAATGTGAAGGGCTTTTTTGATGAGCTACTAACACACAATTTTAACGGTGTCACTTTGACCTTTAAATTGAATGTTATGGATTCGTTACTGGCAAAAAATAATCAGCAACTTATTGTTGAGGCTGATAACGGTACAATTAAAATGCTAGAAAGTGATAGCTATGATGTTGAAGTAACGATAGATGTAGCTGAGCTTTCATCACTAGTAATGGGCGTAGTAACGGTCCAAGAGCTATTTATGCTGAGTCGAATACAGATTAGTGATAATAAGTATTTACAGGCTTTACAGCAATTCTTCTATGTGTTTGAAAAGCCCACATGTATATCTGCATTTTAAAATGGGCGTGAGGGCTTTTAATCTTTTTTAATGAGAATGGAAGAACGTGTTGGCCTTTCAAGGGGCGTTATATTAATAATAAAGTAGCTTATGATTAGTATGAGGATAATTAATGAATAAATTAACGTATTTAGAGGATGATCATGCTCCACAATAATTAGTCGAATCATTGCTGTGATACCTATATAGATAAAATATCGAAGTGGAAAATGGTAATCCTCCTTAAAATATTTAATGATCATTGTGATGAATTCGAAATATAAAAAGAAAATAAGAATATTGGCAAGGAATAGTTTATAATCACCATCTTCCTTAGCGAATAGTAATATTTTAAGAAATTCAATTAGCTCCTTAAATAATAAAAAACAGAGAATCAATGCTAATAGTACAAGGCAAACATTGAGAAAGAGCTGTAGAGATTTTGGCACAGCTTTAATGAGCTGTAAATAAGTCGTATTTTTTTGCTTCATCCAATTCCTCCAATCGGTCTTGTAAATACATCATCATATGGTCGAGTAGTAGTGTATTATGATATAAATATAACAATTTGTCGTAAATCTTTTCTTATTATTTTGTAAAGTTTTGGTATATTTTAATGAAAGAAAGTTTTCAAAATAATTTAGTGGTATGCTAAAATAGATGTGCATGAATATAAAATATAAAAGGGGTTTTTAAAATGGCAAAATCTGCAAAAACTGATGCGAAAATTACACCAGAACGTTTAGAAGAAGCGTTAAATGTTCGTGATCGACTTATTATCGAGCTACTGGTACAAGTACTTGATGAAAAGCTAGTAATTGAGCGTCCTGTATTACGTGAACGTCTAGGGAACCTTGTAGATCTTGCAGATCACGATGCAGAGCTTAAGGAAACAATCCACGCAGTAATTAACAAACTATAATGTAAAAGAGGAATGCTACGGATATGCGTAGCATTCTTTTTTATATAGTATTTTATCATGTAAAGCGTTCTACCAAGTCGTACATGCGCTCTGCCTCTGTATGAAGCTCCATAGAGGAGTGCATGATAGATGTCACCGCTGACTTTTGTTCGTCAATAGAAGCGTTAATTTGTTCGGTAGCTGCGGCAGATTGTGTAGCGACACTTGCTATTTCGTTGATGGCGTTCATCACGACTATTCGATTTTCCGCCATGTCATTCATTCCTTTGTCTAAAGAAACAAGGTGCTTTGTAATGTCATGAATGGAGTCTGCTAGGAAAGTAAAGGCTCCCTTTACTTCCGTAATCGACATGGCCTGATTTTGTGACAGTTGGAGCGTGTGTATCATTTTTGAATCTGAATTAGCGGTATCGACCTCAATACGCTGTAATAGGTTTCTAACCCGATTAGTAGCTTCATTCGTATCCTCAGATAAATGACGGACTTCCTCAGCTACGACAGCAAACCCTTTGCCATGTTCACCTGCACGGGCTGCTTCAATACTTGCATTTAGCGCTAATAGATTTGTTTGTTCAGAAATGGATGTAATTGTTTGTACGACTTGATGAATTTCTTTCATTTGGCTCGTCAAACTTGAGAAAGTTGTTCTTAATTCCTCAATCACTTGCGTAAACTCACTTGAATTTTGTAGTAATACATCTACTTTTTGTCTACCGTTTTCTTGTGATTGATTAATGATATTCATATTTTCTGTAATCTCACTATATTTATCTGTAGCATTTGAGATAAGTGAGGACAGTGTTTCTACTTTACTAATGGCCATTTCTGCTTCCTCAGCTTGTACTACAGCTCCCTTAGATATATCATTGATGGCTTGATGAATTTCATCAGCAGAAGCAGTCGTCTCCTCAGTAATGGCACTCAGCATTTCTGAAGAAACGCGCATTTGGGACGCACTATCCTTTGTATTGTTGACCATTTCGTGTAAGCTATGTTTCATATTATTCACGTTACTAGCTAGTATACCTAGTTCATCTTCTGTAGTAACAGGTATGTCATCACCAGTTAGCTTGCCTTTGGCAATATCAGATGTAATGACCATAATTTTTCGTATATAGGTTGTCATTCGTCCAGAGAAGAACCAGAAGAGTGATACACCAATAATCGTTGCAAGGATGGTCATGCCTAGTGTGTAGTATAAAACGTTATTCGTACCTGCATTAAAGTCCATTTCGTATGTACCAGCTGCTATAATCCAGCCCCAATGCTTGTCCTTTTCTACATACGTTATCTTAGGCGCAACGATTTCAGGATTTGAGGGAAGGGCCCAATCATAACGTACATATCCTCCTCCAGCATTTGCTGCTTCAATCATTTCTCGTACAAAATAGCGCCCATCCTCTGTTTGTAAATCTGAAATATTTTGTCCTTCTAGGGATGGATGAGTTTCGACCATACCACTATCTTGGAAAGCATAGAAATAAAAATTATCTCCATATTTAACAGGATTATCAATGGATCTTTTGTTATCTTCAATTTTATTACCAACGATCTGTGTTCTAGCACTTTCCTGAGCTTCTTCTAGCGTTAATTTCCCATTTTGAACTTGAGTATCTAACTGTGCAATTAGTTCAAGTATGCCAAGTGTGCCATTTTTAAGACTATCTCGACCTACCTGATCGAGTTCTCCTTTCACCACCATATAATTGACAGTTCCAACTAGTCCTGTTGATAGTAGAATAACTATAATAGCAAGACTAACAAGTTTATTACGTACTGATTTCATAAGATACAACCCCCGTTCCTTCATTCCTTCAATATAGTTCTATTATAATATATAATTTTTTAATAAAATAGAAAATTCTGAAAATAAATACGGTATTTTAAGTGAAATAGGTCCAAAAAAATCACCCCAATCAAGAGTAAAAAACAGCTCTTAATTGGGGTGATGTTGAAGCTTAATATAGCAGGTTTACATCGATTAATACACTTTATCTCCATTGAAAATAGAGTTCTTTACGATTACATAATCAACATTGCGAATAGCCTCTAGCTTTGTGCCACCAGCATATGAAATAGATGACTGTAAATCTTGTTGCATCTCGATTAATGTATCTTTGATGCTACCTTTATGTTCAACGTACATTTTCTTACCTTCGACGTTTTTACGTTCACCTTTTTGGAATTCAGAAGCAGAGCCGAAGTATTCCTTCACTGTTCTTCCTTCGATTTCGATTGTTTCACCAGGTGACTCTTCATGACCGGCGAATAATGAACCGATCATTACCATTGAAGCACCAAAACGTACAGATTTAGCGATATCTCCATGTGTACGAATGCCACCATCAGCAATAATTGGTTTTGTAGCAGCCTTTGCACACCAACGTAGTGCAGCTAGTTGCCAGCCGCCAGTACCAAAACCTGTTTTGATTTTAGTAATACATACTTTACCTGGTCCAATCCCAACTTTTGTTGCATCTGCGCCAGCATTCTCAAGCTCACGCACCGCTTCAGGTGTTCCTACATTACCTGCGATAACAAAGCTTTTTGGTAAATGCTTTTTAATATGCTGAATCATACGAATAACAGCATTTGAATGACCATGTGCAATATCAATTGTAATAAAATCAGGTACCAAATTAGCAGCTGCTAATTCTTCAATAAATGTATATTCCTCTTCTTTTACACCAACGCTAATAGAAGCAATTAAGCCATTTCCTTGCATTTCTAGAATAAAGTTTCGACGAGTTTCTGGTTGGAAACGGTGCATGATGTAAAAGTAACCGTTTTCAGCAAGTTTCTTTGCAAGATTTTCATCGATAATTGTTTGCATATTTGCAGGTACTACTGGAAGTTTAAAAGTGTGACCACCTAAAGTAACAGAAGTATCACATTCTGAACGACTTTCTACAATACATTTTGCGGGAATTAGTTGAATATCCTCATAGTCAAATACGTTATCCATTATATACACTCCTAAAATACGAATATTTTTTAAGATTTAATTTAAATTGTTCGCCATTTGGTAATTTACATGATTTTTGAGTAAATGTCAAAGCTTTTGTGAAAATAAATAAAAAATTTAAAAAGAAAGGAGACAACTTACTTTGAAGATGAAATATTCTAGTTATAATTTGTGTTATGTTTTGTAATCCATGTACAATAGAATTGTTTCAAAAAAT
Organism: Lysinibacillus sp. AR18-8; assembly: GCF_001705465.1. Lineage (NCBI taxonomy): Bacteria > Bacillati > Bacillota > Bacilli > Caryophanales > Bacillaceae > Lysinibacillus > Lysinibacillus sp. AR18-8. The sequence continues at coordinate 112,032 of NZ_MDGU01000051.1, read as the reverse complement.
GACAAAGGAGTGTTGAAAATGGCAGTAGAGGTTTATTTGAATTTTAATGGAAATTGTCGAGAGGCAGTTGCGTTTTACGAAGACGTTTTTAATACGGACAAGGCTGAAATTATGACGTTTGGAGAGACACCACAAAATCCAGACTATCCATTACCAGAAGAAGCAAAAGATCTTGTCATGCATACACGACTTATTGTATTCGGTAGTAGAATTATGTTCTCAGATACATTTCCAGGCATGCCATTTTCCACAGGGAATAATGTCACATTAGCTGTTGTATCCGATGATGAAGAGCAAATGCGTCAAGCATTTGATAAGCTTAAAGAAGGTGGTAACGTGAGAATGGAGCTTCAAGAAACATTTTGGAGCAAATGTTACGGCTCACTTACAGACAAATTTGGCGTTGAATGGCAATTTAGCCATGAGGTAAATGAATAATTAAATAACAAGATAAAAGCACGATGATAGGGCTAAACCAAGTATCATCGTGCTTTCTTATTTAGTAATTAAAACGATCTACATAGCCTTGTAATTCATCTGCCATATCAAGCAATGTTTTAGCAGAAGAGGCGATTTCCTGCATGGAAGATAATGTTTGTTCCGTTGAAGCGGCAACCTCTTCAGATGCAGCTGCGTTTAGTTTTGCATGATCTGACAGTTCAATAGCAGTAGCGGATACCTCCTCTACAACGGCAGACATTTCTTGTGCTGAAGCTGATATATCCTCCATTTTAGGAGCAATTTCTCGAAGACTTCCAACGATACTTGTAAATTTCTTTTTCGTATCCTCGGATAGCTGTAAACCTTCTTGAACGTCTGCAGAAGCTTTCGTCATCGTTTGTACAGATTTAGCTGTATCTTGTTGTATGCCAGTAATCAGAGTAGAAATTTGCTCTGCTGATTGATGAGATTGCTCCGCTAATTTACGTACTTCATCTGCTACAACTGCAAAGCCTTTACCGTGTTCACCTGCTCGTGCTGCTTCAATAGCAGCATTAAGAGCAAGAAGGTTTGTTTGGTCTGAAATAGCGCTAATAATTTCTATAATGGAGCCAATTTCTTTTGTACGATCAAAAAGGGATTTAATCATCGTATCGGATTGAGCCACAGAATCATGAATGGATACCATTTGATTAACAGTGTGCTCAACAGATTGACTACCTTCTTCCGCTAATTGGATGGCCTGGCTGGATAGGTCTGAAACTTGTAGGGCACTATCTGCTACCTCTACAACACCTTTTGCAATCTCCTCAATAGAAACAGCATTTTGATCGATTCCTGTTGTTTGTTTTTCCGTACTAATCGCTACCTGTTGCATAGCCTCTGTCACTTGCTCAGATGCAGCGATATTTTGCTCAGCATTCGCTGAAAGACCTTGTGCCGAGGTTTGAACATGTTGTGAGCTTTGATCAACATTGCGGATCAGTCTTTTTAAGCTAACTTTCATTGAGACAAATGCTTCAGCAAGCTGTCCTATTTCATCTTTGGTATGAATATCAATAAACTCTGTCAAATCACCTTCACTAATTTTAAGAGCACTTTGCTGTAGTTGTTTAATTGGGTTAACAATAGATTTAATCATTGAGAGCATAAAGATAATACCAACAATAATAGAAATACCAATAATAAGTAATGTAATAGTAAAGGTTGAGGTAGCAGCGTTAGTAGCCTCTGCAATGAACATTGTACCAATTATCTTCCAGCCTGTGATTTCATTTGTTTCAAAGCGTAAATGACGGTCACCTTCAGTAATAATACCTTCCTGCTTTTCGTAAATTTTTGAAACATAATCTTCCGTTGCCTCTGTGCCGCTTTCCTTATCTTTTTGAGCAATATATAACTTATTATTATCTAACAGAGAGGCAAAGCCCGTTTCTCCAATACGTGTTTGATCTGTCAGTGCACTTAGAAGAGAGATATTTAAATCTAAGGCAATTACGCCAGAATCATCAGGAAGAGCTTGCATAACTGTCACAACGATGTTATTTGTTGATTTCGAGATATATGGAGAAGTGATGGATACATGCCCTTTATTATCAATGGCTTCTATATACCAAGGACGTTTACGAGGATCATAATCACTTGCATAGTCATGGACAGGTTCATCAATGATTCGCCCATCAGCAGTCCCTATATATACTAGCTCCACTTCTGGGTGTGTATTTACATATTCCTGAAAAAGACCTTTTAATTCAGCTTTTTTATCATCTTGTAAATAAGACTGATTTATTTTCTTGGCAAAATATTCGATATCATGAACTCTAGGAGCAATTGTATTGGTAATATTACTATTAAGCATACGCACACTTTCCTTGGCGCTTGCTTGCTGCTCTTCGAGTATTTGATTTTTGGTACTTTTAAAGGAGGTATACCCGATTAAAAGTGCGGGAATGAGAAGTATGACTAAAAATGCAAAGATGAGTTTCTTTCTTAAACTAATTCGTTTCATATAATATTCCTCCTTAAACGACATTATTAAGTGTAATAGAATTAACTACGAGATGGGTTATATTACACTAGTAGACTCCTAAGTCGTTCAAATGTTTAATCTGATTCTAAGAGGAAAATGAATAATAATCAACAAAATTTTCTGAAAAATCTGGAAAATAAAGTTATGCAACGCTATTATTTGTAGAAAAATATCTTATTTTGTAATTTCCTATCTTTTTGGAATAGAAAAAATCTGAGTTCAATACTATCGTGAACTCAGATCTAGCAGTTAAATAATTAATATTTAAAACGATTAACATAACCCTGCAATTCATCCGCCATATCAAGTAGGGTTTTGGCAGACGAAGCCATATCTTGCATAGAAGATAAAGTTTGTTCCGTGGAAGCAGCAACTTCTTCTGTAGCAGCAGCATTTAATTTTGCGTGATCGGAAAGTTCAATAGCAGTCGCTGAAACTTCTTCTACAACGGCAGACATTTCTTGAGCAGATGCTGAAATATCCTCCATTTTCGGCGCGATGTTTCGAAGACTTTCGATAATGCTCGCGAATTTTCTACTTGTTTCTTCTGTCAATTGTAAGCCCTCTTGAACATCTGTCGACGCTTTGACCATTGTCTCTACAGATTTTGCCGTATCTTGCTGAATAGTAGTTATAAGCGCAGAAATTTGCTCTGCTGATTGATGAGATTGCTCTGCTAATTTGCGTACTTCATCTGCCACTACCGCGAAGCCTTTGCCATGTTCTCCTGCTCTAGCAGCTTCTATAGCTGCATTAAGCGCTAGTAAATTCGTTTGATCTGATATAGCACTAATCATTTCTAAAATGGACCCAATTTCTTTCGTGCGATCATACAGTGCTTTAATCATTGTATCTGATTGCGTTACAGAATTATGGATAGAATTCATTTGCTGTACCGTTTGTTTGACAGATTGTCCACCTTCTTCTGCCAATTGGATAGCATGACTAGATAGGTCAGAAACCTGCATGGAACTGTCTGCCACTTCAACAACGCCTTTAGCAATTTCTTCAACTGAAATGGCATTCTGATCAATACCTGTTGTTTGTTTTTCTGTACTAATTGCCATTTGGTGCATGGCATCGGCAACTTGCTCTGAGGCAGCGATGTTTTGTTCTGCATTAGCAGATAAATTTTGAGCGGCTGTTTGGACATGTTGTGAGCTTTGATCAACATTTCGAATTAATTTTTTTAAGCTCACCTTCATAGAGATAAAGGCTTCTCCAAGCTGACCTATTTCATCTTTAGAATGGATTTCAATAAACTCCGTTAAATTACCGTCACTAATTTTTAATGCGCTTTGCTTCAATTGATTAATTGGGTTAACAATAGACTTTATCATAAAGAGCATGAAAATAACGCCAACGAGAATGGAAACAATAATGATAATTAAATTTATATTCAATGTGGATGCTGCAGCTTTTGCAGCTTCCGCAGTAAACATTGTACCAATTACCTTCCAACCCGTTAACTCATTCGTAACAAATTGTAAGTGACGGTCTTTTTCAATGATAGTACCGCTTTCCTGCTCATAAATTTTTGTTATGTAGCTTTCCGTTGCCTCTGTACCACTTTCTTTATCTGGCTGAGCAATGTAAATTTTATTGTTATCTAAAAGAGAAGCGAAGCCCGTTTCTCCAATACGAATATTATTCGTAATGTCACTTAATGTAGAAATATTTAGATCTAATCCTAATACGCCAGAACCATCCGGTAATGCCTGAGTAATTGTGATGACAATGTCACCTGTAGATTGTGTAACATATGGTGCAGTAATTGAGGTCTTCCCATTATTAGCTAAAGCCTGCTTATACCAAGGTCTTGTCCGAGGGTCGAAGCCATCAGGATACTCTTGAACAGGCTGATCAAACAGTTTGCCTTCAGCAGTCCCAATATATATCAGATCTACTTCAGGGTGCATGTTGACATATTCACTTAATAATGACTTCAGTTCTAAAATGCTCTCATCTTGAAAGTAAGTTTCACTAAATTTCTGTGAAAAATATTGTACATCTTTCAATTTAGGTTCAATCATGTTTGTAATATTGGAATTTAGAATGCGTACACTTTCAGTCGCACTTGCGCGTTGCTCCTCTGAAATTTGCTGTTCAGCACTTTGGTAAGATACTATTCCAATCAAGAGTGTTGGGATGAGAAGCATGGCTAAAAACGAAAAAATAAGCTTTTTTCTTAAACTTAGTTGTTTCAATTGTATTATCCTCACATAATATTTTATTCTATACTTTTCCCTTAAAGGTAAATAATACTCATTCTATCAGAAATAAAATAAAAGTTAAGTACTTTGAATTAATTATTTCTTAGTAATGTATATCATTATCAATTGTTTGAAATTTCCTTAAATTGATGGCGTTAGAAGCTATATAAAGCTGCTTTTTGATGTATACTAATGCTCAAAAGAGGAGGGAATGAAGTCATGATTCATCAAATAGGACAAGTAATGTTATATGTTAATGATCAAGATGCAATTGTTAAGTTTTGGACAGAAAAAGTGGGGTTTGTGGTCATTTCTGAACAGGAAGAAGCAGGCATGCGCTGGATTGAAATTGCACCAACTAAGGAAGCTCAAACATCCTTTGTGCTTCATAACAAAGAAATTATTGCTAAAATGCAACCTGATCTAAATTTAGGAACACCTTCTATTATGTTTTACGCTGATAAAATTGAAGAGATGTACCAAGATTTTCAGGCAAAGGGCGTAAAAGTAGGAGATCTAGTCATGATGCCAATGGGTAGGGTTTTTAACTTTGCTGACCCTGAAAATAACTACTTTGCCTTGGTTGAAAAGAAAAAATAAATAACGGAATCTGCTTGTTTTTTGTTAGAGTTAAGTAAAAATGAGCAGATTCCTGTTTTAGATTATTTAATAGCTAGATTTGTCGTCTATGATAAATCCTCACCAAAAATACCAACCGTTTGCCGATCTATTACAAATTCATGGCCATTCCATTTTAAAATATTTTCTACATAGCCTAATCCATCAGCATGATATCTACCTGCAATTTCTTGATATCCTAAAATTTCATACGTTCCATCTCGGTCGTAATCAACAGGATATAGTCCTCCAAAAGGATCTACCCAGCCTTCAATCGGTTGCTTCAAGGTGCCATCTGGATTATAAATTTCAGCTAAGTAGTCGGTTCCTTTATACTGTAAATCAATTGTGTATTTAATAGCAGGATTAAAACTCTGAACAACAGCCTTATAATGATCTACATAATTGACCTTATATTTAAGTTTATTATTAAAAGACTCTGCATCAAAGATGGAACGAACTTGATTGTTGATGGAGGAAAAAATCTCACCATTTACAATTCCGCCGCTACCTCCTGTATCAGACACAACCAGAATATCCTCAATATGATTACCAGTAAAATCGCCCAAGAAAATAGTCGGATTATAGCCCATATTTTGTTTCAATGGAAGTTGCTCCATTTGTCTTGTTTGACCATAAAAAATAGACAGTGTTAGATTTCTCCAGAAAGGACTATCAGGCTGTTTAGTGCCCATTAAAAAAATGGTTTCAAAAAAACCATCCCCGTTAATATCTCCAAACTTAGTTTGAATAACTTGTGGAGCCGAATGGGTTATGATTCCACCGTTTAGTGGCGAATTTAAATTATTGGTCATATATGCACCTCTTTCATTAGTCTTAGCATATGTTGTAAGAAAAGCTTGGTGCATAAATCAAAGGTAAAAGTTGAAACTTTGTAATACATATTAAACTTACAAAAAAACTTGAATTTCACCCATTGACATTTTCTAATGCGAAAAGTATTATAAGTGTCAACGAATCAGAAAATTCAGTACCAAATAGTATCTCACTACATTCATGTAGCAAGAGATTTTTTTTCATTATCAATCCTTAGTAAATTTATACGATTTATATATATTAGGAAGAAGGAGATTCATTTGAAGAATTTATTTGTAAAGACAGAGCGACAACGATATTGGCTAGATCAACTAGCTGCTATAGCTGAGCCAATCAAGGCAGAGGCTGTTGAGGTAGATGAGCAATCTCGTTTTCCGTTCGAAGCTCATCGATTACTTTTACAAATTGGCTATCCTCAACTTACTTTACCGAAACAATATGGCGGAGAAGGGTTATCTGTTTATGATATGGTGCTTGTACAAGAGACGCTAGCAAGCTATGACGAAAATGCCTCTCTTTCCCTTGGATGGACATTAGGTGTTGTTGGTGAAATTTATGAAACTAAACTATGGACTGATGATCTATTAATAGCTTTTTCTGAAGAAATAAAGAAAGGGGCCATGATTAATAGAGCTGTTAGTGAGGCGGCAACAGGTAGCCCAACGCGAGGAGGGCGGCCAGGGACAAATGCCATTTCTACTAAAGGTGGCTGGCTAATAAATGGGCGCAAGATTTTTACGACTGCATCTCCGGTGCTCGATTATTTCCTTACCTCCGCTTGGATTGAAGAAAAGCAGCAAGTTGGCTTCTTCCTCATTCATAAGGATGCAGCAGGTCTATCCATTGAGGAGAATTGGGAGATGTCTGCAATGCGAGGCACAAGCAGCCACGACCTTGTGTTAAAGGATGTGCTTGTTGCAACAGAGCATTTAGTAGAGTTACCAAGTCATCCGAGTGGTGGCAAAATAAATGGCTGGATACTCCATATCCCAGCAACTTACTTAGGTATTGCACAAGCAGCCCGTGATTATGCTATTCATTTTGCTAATCACCATCAACCGAATAGCCTGAATGCGCCAATTAGTACGTTGCCAAACGTACAACAGCTTTTAGGGGATATTGAATTAAAGCTCCATCAAGCACGTTTTGTCTTATACGGAGTGGCTGAGGCTTACGATGATCCTGCTAGACGTGGACTAATAACAAATGAGATGGCTGTTGCTAAACACACAGTAACAAACATGGCAATAGATATAGTCGATAAAGCGATGCGTGTAGTAGGGGCGAAAAGCTTACAACTATCCAATCCATTACAGCGTTATTACCGCAATGTTCGTGCAGGGCTTCATAATCCACCGATGGATGATATGACGATAATTAAATTAGCGACTGCCGCTATTGAACAGCAGAAATTATATGAAAATCAATCATTAAATCACGTGAAAAATAAGGAGAAATGACATATGAAGAAGAATAAGATTTTTCAATTTGCTGCAATTGGTTTGGCCTCTATAGCATTATTAGCAGGTTGTAATTCAGGAGAGTCTGCAGATAAAGATTCTGGTGATGGTGAAAAGGTACGTACAGTAAAAGTAGCCTACGATCAAGCTTCAAAGCCTATTAGTTACATTGACGATAATGGAAATCCAACTGGTTATGATGTAGAAGTAATGAAATTAGTAGATGAATTGCTACCTGACTATCAATTTGAGTATGTAGGTACAACAAGTGATGATTTATTAATTGGTGTGGAGCAAGGGAAATATCAAGTAGGGGTTAAAAACGCATTCTTTACTCAGGAACGAACAGAGAAATTTATTTTCCCGAAGGAATTCTTAGGTTTAAGTAGCGCAGGTTTAGTTTTGCGTAAAGAGGATGAAGGCGTGAAAACATTAGCGGATTTTGCGAAAAAGGGCTATTCTTTAGCACCGATTGCTGCAAATAATGCTCAATATACAATTATCGATGAGTATAATACGGCAAATCCAGATAATAAAGTAAAACTTGAGGCCGGTGACGCCTTTACTGTCGATGTAGTGCAGTGGGTAAATGAGGGCCGTGTTGATGGTGGTGTCATGATTGAAGGCCCATTTAAACAACAAGTACTTGCAGAAGATGGACCATATTATAACCTAAAAGATGACGTTGTCTATAACGAATTTGCTGTTATAAAAACATGGCCACTGTTCAATAAAAAAGAGCAGGAATTTGCTGACGCTTATGATAAAGCAATAGCACAAGTTAAAGAACAAAAGAAAACAAATGAATTAAGTACAAAATTCTATGGCCGTGATTTATTTGAAGTACTGGAAAACGTAAATCGTTAGTTTAAAACGGAACGAATAGTAAGGCTGTTGAGTCAGTAATGCTCAGCAGTCTTTATTCATAAAAACAAAAGTTGGTGAGGAAATGGATAAATATTTTGACGCAACCTACATTTGGAACGCAATCCCAGTGTTATTGCCATTTTTAAAAATCACGTTCTTAGTTGCAGGGTCCTCCATTATCTTAGGTACCCTATTCGGCTTATTGCTGGCGGCTGCTAAGCTATCTTCAGTCAAGTGGCTAACTAAATTCGCCAATCTGTATACAACGATTATGCGTTGTACACCCTCCATTGTTTTGTTATTTCTTGTCTACTATGGTGTCCCAGCATTAGCGGAAAATGTTGGTCTTAATCTCCATTCAATTGAAACGGCCATATTTGTTGTCGTAACATTCACCTTACAATTCACGGCAATAATGTCTGAGGTGATACGGTCTGCCTACTTAGCCATTCCAAAAGGGCAGTTTGAAGCAGCCGTTAGTGTCGGGTTAACACCATTCCAAGCCTACCGTCGAATTATTTTTCCGCAGGCGCTGGTCGTCGCTTTACCGAACTTTGGCAATGGCATGATTGCTTTATTACAGGAAGGTGCACTCGCTTATACAATTGGTCTAATTGATATTGTAGGTAAGGCAAATCTAATTATTGCAAGTAACATCAATGCTCATGCCTTAGAAATTTATATTGCATTGGCTATTATCTATTGGGTGTTATCTATTATTATAGAGAAAATATTTACTATATTAGAAAAGGTATTTGGCAAGGGTAAGAAGACCCTAGAAACAACTTAAGGAGGCGTGAGGGTGAATTATCAATTTTTACTTGAAACATTTTTCGTAGCTTTGTCTGGTGTTCCTATAGCGCTCCTAGTCACAGTTGTTGCTTTGGTGATAGCTTTGCCACTAGGTTTTTTGTTAGCACTAACTAGGATCAATAAAATTCCAGTTATTCATCACCTCGCGAAGATTTATGTTTCTTTTGTTCGAGGAACGCCGATTATTATACAAATTTTTATTATCTATAGCAGTATACCTTTAATGTTAAAAATTATTTTTGAAAAATATCATATTGCGTATGATATTTATAAAATCAATCCAATTTGGTATGCGTTTATTGTATTTGCATTCAGCTCAACAGCCATTTTGATTGAGGTCTTTCGATCGGCGTTAAGTACCATTGAAAAGGGGCAACTAGAGGCTGCACACTCAGTAGGTTTGTCAACATTCCAAGCATATACTCGCATCATCATTCCACAGGCATTAGTAGTGGCATTGCCGAATATTTGCACAGCTACAGTTAATCTTATTAAAGCTACATCGCTAGGCTACGCAATGTCGCTTCCTGAAATTACACTGAAGGCAAAAGTAGCGGCAAACGTTGGCTACAATTATGTAGAGGCCTATTTGGATATCTTTATTGTGTACTTAATTTTATGTAGTACGGTTGAATACTTGTTTAAGCGTTATGAGAAATATTTAAGCAAATACAAAATGGCAAATGTCTAAGGGGTGAATTAGCATGTTAGAAATTAAAAATATTCATAAATCATTTGGTGGCAATGAAATCTTAAAGGGTGTTGATTTAGCCATTGATAAAGGGGACGTTGTTGTTATTTTAGGTCCCAGTGGTTCAGGAAAAACAACATTATTGCGTTGTATCAATTTTTTAGAGAAGGCTGATCAAGGCCATGCGACATTTGGAGATATTCAGGTTGATTTTCAACATGTAAAGAAAAAAGACGTGCATGCAATTCGCCAGCGTGTCGCATTTGTCTTTCAAAACTATAATCTATTCACTAATAAAACAGCATTAGAAAATGTAACGGAAGGATTAATCATTGGACGTAAAATTCCTAAAGCACAGGCTGTGGAAATTGGTAAAAAGGCACTTGATAAAGTAGGTTTATCAGACAAATATGATGCCTATCCAAGTCAGTTGTCAGGAGGTCAACAGCAACGTGTTGGTATTGCACGAGCAGTAGCTTTGAATCCTGATATTATTTTATTTGATGAACCAACGTCCGCACTTGACCCTGAGTTGGTAGGTGAGGTTCTACAGGTCATGAAAAATATTGCAGCGGAGGGTACAACAATGCTTGTAGTAACACACGAAATGGGCTTTGCCAAAGATGTTGCCAATCGCGTAATTTTCATGGATGGAGGAGTGGTTGTAGAGGAAGGTAGCCCTCATGATATTTTCGTCAGCCCAAAAGAGGAGCGAACGAAGAAATTTTTAAAACGTGTTATTCCAGAAGACTATACGTTCTATATATAAAACAGCAAGAGAACAGGAGAATCTGTTATTTACAGATTCTCCTGTTACCTATTATTGAAGGAAATACGTTAATTTGTTGATCGAGTAAATGTGAAGCTCATGCATAGCTCTCGTACACGCCGTATAGAAATAGTACCGCTCGCTTTCTCTTGAGTAATTAGCGGCAGATGCATTATAGATGATTACCGCATCAAATTCGATCCCTTTCGCCATGTAAGCTGGAAGTAATAAAATACCCTTCTTAAACTGCTTTGAATTATGGTTGATTAATTGAATATCTACTCGATTGTTTAATTGCTTATAAACGGCAGAGCATTCGGCTGCGGTTTTACAGATGACAGCAATTGTTTCGAATTCAATAGATAAATGGTCGATATTTTGAATAATATGATCCATTAATTCCAATTCATTTGGCACAATAGTAATCGATGGTTCAGGGCCATTTCGGTTAAATGCTTCTACTTCACTACCATCATTCAATATTTTGGCAGTGAGTTGTATGATTTGCTTTGTCGAACGATAGCTTTTGGTTAATATCATTTTTTCTGCCTGCTCACCATATAATTGAGTGTCGAGTAGAGAAGGATTATTAAAGGTATGTGGATGAATCGTTTGGTGGCCATCACCTAAAATGGTCATACGTGCTTTTGGGAATAACTGCTGTAATACAGTAAGTTGAAATGGCGAATAATCCTGTGCTTCATCTATTAACACATGACGGATCATCCTATTGGTCTGTTGTCCTTCAATTTTGTCCTGTAAATATAAAAATGGTGCAGTATCCTCATAGGCAATCAAACGCTTTGCTAAATTAGGGAGTGTTTGTAGACAAATGTCCTCCCAATTGTCTGGCATAAGGTGTTGTAAATCCCTGTTAATAGAACTATTCAAATCAAAGAGCTGTCGATATGTACCCAACATATGGACAAACTTTAACTTGTTAACAGAGTTACGTAATGGTTTAAAGTGTTTTTTGACAATTTGTCTCGCTAATTTATAGCGTTCTTGATCAAAATCGTCAAATGAGTTTTCAGTATAGCGACCCTCATATAAAAGTTCACTATAAGATTTGGAATAATCTTCTTTATCTAATAGCTCAGTAGCTTCTTCTACCCATTCCTTTGTACGCTCAGCCTTTTCCAATTTCGTTAGTTGCTGCAATAACCATTCTTTTACTAATTGTAGGCGATCTGGTATCGACATAGTAGAAGGGAAAGAATAGAAGTATTCGGTAATTTCCTGTGCAGTAATAATCCGCTCTCCACGAAAAACGATATTTTTAAATAATAAGCCTTTATCGGATAAATAACTCGCATATTGATCGATTATATGTTTATAAGCGAGACTCGCTTTAAAAGAAATGATGCTTAATTTTGTTTGATACTGAGCATCATCCTTTTCTGTTAACAGTTCTTCAAGCTGCTCATAAGGATACTCTAATTGAAACTGTTTACCTAATCGTTTTTCAGCATATTCTATAAACGTTAACTGCTGCATATTGTCTTCCCCTAAATCAGGTAAGACAGAATGAACATATTGATTAAAAAGTTGGTTAGGTGTAATTAGCAGAATTTGATCGGCAGTCATTTCATCACGATAACGATAAAGTAGATAAGCTACCCGCTGTAAGGCTACAGCTGTTTTGCCACTACCTGCCACGCCTTCAACAATAAGATAGCGTGAATTTACATGGCGAATAATTTTATTTTGCTCTGCTTGGATTGTCGCAACAATACTACGAATATGCTCATTTGCATTTTGCGCAAGGATATCGAGCAGTAGGTCATCACCAATTGTAACGCCCGTATTAAACATGGATTGTAGTTGACCATTTTTAATAATAAATTGCCGTTTTAACAGCATTTCTCCATGAATTTCTTCACCTAATGTTTCGTAGGATGCATCACCAGGTGTGTAGTCATAATACATACTCGATATAGGCGCTCGCCAATCAAAAATGATGATATTTTCATCCTGTTCATCCAATAATGTGGCTACACCAATATAAATTTTTAAAGGGTCTTGTTGACCATCTTGTACAAAGTCAATACGAGCAAAATAGGGTGACTGTTGTAAACGTTCATATACCTTTACATTACGAATTGCCCGTTCCTGTGCTAGCTCTGAGTCAGATAAAAGCTCTGCCTGCTGCTTAATTGCAAAAAAGGTTTCGTCTACATCCTCAGCGGTATCTAGATTGACTCTCACATCGTTCCAAAAGGATTTCTTTAAGGCAACAGCATTTTCTTTAAAACCTTTTTCTTTATGCTCTAACTCTTTTATTTTATGAACAATAATGTTTAAAGAATCCTCAAGGTGATGCTTTTCTTCTAGCCATTCTTTTTGATTTTCCAACGTTTACTCACATTCCTCTCCATAGTTATTTGCTTCCTTTGACAGTAACCCTCACCTCAATAGATGGTGAGAAGAGGGTAATTGTGCTGCTTTTTTAACTGTTTGTCCAACCACAAATTTGAATATAGTGAAAGTATCCAAATGCAGATGATATGGGGGGATTGAAGCAGGAAATTTATCATACATCTACTTCGGAAAGAAGTATAGTCTAGAAATTATTGTAAATTTATGATACAATAAATGTGTAAGGTAATAAGATATTGATAAACAGAGACAGCTCTACAAAAAGGTGGAGCCGTCTTTTTTATATGTAATATTGCTTCATATTATGACTGATTATCATAAATTGTTATTAAAAATAATGGATGAAATGCTATTGAGACACTAAAGAATGTGGCATGCCATACGATAAAGAAACTTGAAGGGAGGTGAAAAGAATGAAGGTAATCTTTACAGTGGGGTTGCCTGGTAGTGGGAAAAGTACATTTGTGAAACAGTTAGCTAAAAATGAAAATGCAATTGTCCTATCAAGCGACGCTATACGTCAGGAGTTATTTGGGGATTCAACAAGGCAAAAATCACGTATAGTCTTTCGTACATTATATGAACGTCTTAATGACTTAGTGGCAAAAGGGTTTTCTGTCATTGTGGATGCAACCAATATTGAACGAGAGCGCAGGATGTTTGCACTTCGTAAAATACCAAGTAATGTGCAGAAGGTATGTTATTACTTTGATACACCTTATTCAATCTGTGTAGCTAGAAACCAGCAAAGGAAAAGACATGTACCATTAATCGTGATGGAAAAAATGAGAAAGCATTTAGAGTTCCCGACAGTAGGAGAAGGGTTTAATGAATTGCATATTATTCATGAATCAAGTCCCTATGATCTTTCTCGACAACAATTTGTTTCACTCATACAAGGCCACCCCACCTATGAAGAGCTTTTTCAAACACTTCAAGCAGTCCCACTTTTCAAAGAAATTTATCAATTCGATCAAGAAAACCCATTCCATCAATTTTTACTATGTCAGCATACGTATTTTGTGTACGCGTATATCAATGAGTACTACTTAGAAAGCGATAAACTAGCTCTACAAATAGCTGCATTGTTTCATGATGTCGGTAAACCAGCTTGTAAAAAATATAAACCTTTGCAACAGCGTTATGGTTATTTTGGGCATGAAAATGTCTCGGCTCAACTGGTTTGCCATTTTCTATTAGAGTTGGGCTTTGAAAAGGAATTTGTATTAAAGGTTGTTCATTTAGTGCAATTTCATATGTTAATCCAGTATGGGGGAGATAGAGGTGGAAGCCAAATTTATCATTTATTAGATGGTGATTTATTAACAAGGCTTTATTTTTTCCGTGAGGCAGATCAATTTGCCAAGTAAACTTTAGGAAAGGAAGGTGAAAATATGACGAAATTAATGAAGTACCCAAGAAGTTTTCATTTACCATGGAGCAGGGGTTATACCGATGATGATAAAGTTGCTAGAAATGTGAATCATTTTATTGGAAAGGAGGTTGTTGTCACTGAAAAGTTAGATGGAGAAGGTACAACGCTTTACAGAGACTATATGCATGCTAGAAGTATTCATTCAGCCAACCATCCTTCTAGACATTGGGTAAAAACATTTCACGCGAATTTTGCGTATCGGATTCCAAAGGACTGGCGCTTATGTGGTGAAAATGTTTATGCCAAGCATTCTATTTATTATCAAGGATTAACAAGCTATTTCTATTTGTTTAGCATTTGGAATGAAGAAAATATTTGTTTGAGCTGGGATGAAACCGTGGCCTTTGCAGCAGAGTTAGGTATAGAAACAGTGCCCGTTTTATACCGAGGGATTTTTGACGAAGAACAGATAAAACGTACATTCACTGGAAAATCATTCTTTGAAGGGGAACAAGAGGGGTATGTCATTAGAAATACTAGCTCATTCCATTACGAAGATTTCCGCTATAATTTAGGGAAATTTGTGAGACCGCAACATGTTCAAACAAGTGAGCATTGGCTACAAGAAGAAATTATTCCAAATAAATTAAAATCCTAACCAATTAAGAAGAGAAGGGACTGAGCACAATGTAATACTATAGCAAGCATTCAATAATCATCTATTACGAGGTAGGTGCAAGGAGTGCATATCCCTTTCCAATGGGAGTACGGGTTCGATTCCTGTTATCCTCGCCATAAAAAAATGAACTCTCTTCATTAGGACGAGAGTTCATTTTTGTTTGTTTATTTAGTGTAATTATCGAAGTAGCCTTGAATGTAAATCATTGGTGTTCCTTTGTCACCCGAACCAGATGTAAGGTCAGATAGGGAACCGATAAGGTCTGTTAAACGACGCGGTGTTGTTCCTTGTGCAGCCATTTGACCTGTTAAATCTTCATCTTTATTTTGGATGTATTCAGAAATAGCAGCCTTTAGTTCTTCGCCTCGAAGGTCTGCAAAATCATTGTCCGCTAAATATTTTAATTTAACCTCGTTCGGTGTTCCATGTAATCCAGCGGTGAATGCTGGGGATACAACAGGATCTGCAAGCTCCCAAATTTTACCCACAGGATCTTTGAATGCGCCGTCACCATAAATCATAACTTCTACTGTTTTTCCTGTAGCTTCTTTAATTTTTGCTTGGATTCCATCAACAATCGGTTGGCAAGTATGTGGGAATAATTTAACACTATCCTCTGTTGCTTTGTTCGAGCCAAGTAGACCATACTCAGCATTGAAACCAGAGCCATTAATTGATTCAGCTAAAATATTATCAAGGCTGTAAACTTTTTCTGCACCGTTCGCTGTTAGAATACGTTTTGTGCGGAAGCGTGAATGAATATCACATGTTAAGATACTCTTTGTGTAATTTAAAATTGTTTTTGGATTATTTGAGAAGATGACCTCACACGTAGCCCCTTCTGCTTCGATTAACTCTTTATAGTATTCAATATAATCTACACCAGTAAATGTGTGTTTTTTATAGCCAAAATGCTCGCGGAATTCAACCTCATTGAGTGTATCCGTCCATGGGTTAATGCCTTTTACATCGAGCTCATCAATATCTACAAGGTGATTACCCACTTCATCAGATGGGTAGCTTAGCATTAATACTACCTTTTTTACACCTTTAGCGATGCCTCGTAAACAATTGGCGAAGCGGTTTCGACTTAAGATGGGGAAAATAACGCCTACCGTATCATCTCCAAACTTAGCCGCTACATCTATGGCAATATCATCAATTGTAGCATAGTTTCCTTGTGCACGTGCCACGACAGATTCAGTTACTGTCACAATATCACGATCCTCTATTGTATATCCTTCAATATGTGCAGCATTTAACACTGTATCTACAACAATTTGTTCAATATTATCGCCTTCATTAATAATAGGACCACGAAGACCTCTTACAACTGTACCGATTACACGTTCCAATTTAATCTCTCCTCATTCTATCTAGCGTAAAGTGATATAAAAACCATATGATTTTACTATAAGGCTCGTTAATGATATAAGTAAAATTAATAGTTTATATAATAGCTATAAGAGGTGCTTATATGATAGGGAAATTAGATTTATATCGTGTTTTTAGTGTTGTAGCAAAAAATAATAGCTTTTCTAGTGCGGCAAAAGATTTATATATGACACAGCCAGCTGTAAGTCAGGCAATGATGCAATTAGAAAATGAACTTGGCACACGTCTTTTTAATCGAACTCCTAAAGGTGTGACATTAACAACAGAGGGTAGCCTACTTTTTGAATATACTAATTCTGCTTTAGGGCTTTTAGATGCTGGTGAAGAAAAGTTACTTGAATTCAAAAATTTAACAACAGGGCAATTAAAAATAGGTGTAGGTGATACGATCTCACGCTTCTTTTTAATGCCTTATTTAGAAGCATTCCATACAATGTATCCGAATATTAAATTGCAAATGCTAAATGGCACAACCTCTGAAATTTGTAATTTTATTAAATCGGGTGAAGTAGATATAGGGTTTTGTAATTTTCCAATTGAAGATTCAACATTACAGTTAACGGTATGTACAGATATTCAGGATATTTTTGTCTGTGGGGAAAAATATAAAACACTTTCATCTAAAAGTTTAAACTATGAGGACCTTTTAAAATTTCCACTTATCTTTCTAGAGAAAAAATCGAATTCAAGGAAGTATGTGGAAGATTATCTTTTTGCAAGAGGCGTTCACATAGAGCCAGAGTTTGAGCTAGGCTCACATGATTTAGTACTCGAATTTGCGCGTAGTAACCTTGGCATTGCATGTGTAACAAAGGAATTTTCAAAGGACTATCTTCAACGTGGACTTCTTTATGAATTAACTTTAAGGGAAAGTATTCCTACGAGAAGTATTGGTATGTGTTATTTGAAGTCAGTACCTCTTTCTAGAGCAGCAATGAAATTTGTTGAAATCATTGAAAGTAAACATTTTAATACGAGAAGAACCATAAAAAGAGCTTAGCGACGAGAAAAGAATCGCTATGCTTTTTTTATTAAGATATCAATCAGTATGTCGACATTGCGCTTATTTTTCATGGTAGGTGAGCAAAGATAAGAAAATGTTCGCATAAAGTGCTGTCCTTCAAGGCGCAGAATAGTCATATCTCCATTTTTTAATTCACGTTCTATCACACAGGCAGACAATAAAGAAAGACCAAGTCCCTGCATTACACTCTCCTTCACGCCCTGATTACTGCTAATAGTCAAAAGCGAATGAATCTGTAAACCATTTGCTCTGAATAAATGATCCAGATAATAACGTGTTCCAGAGCCTTCTTCACGCGCAACCCAGCTTTGCTGCTGGAGTTTATCAGCAGTCAGAGGTTGTTGCTTTGTAAGAGGATGTTTACTGTCGCTAACAATAAATAACTCATCTTGCATAAATGGCTTAATGACTAGTTCATTATCATGAGCCTGTCCTTCAATTAGACCTATATCGACTTGCAGTAATTTTGTATATTGAATGATTTCTTTTGTATTGCCAATAATAATTTGAAGTTCAAGTTGTGGGAATTGTTGCTGTAAGCTTGCAATAATTGGAGGTAATATATATTCGCCAATTGTAAAGCTTGCCCCAATGACTAGCGTACCTTGTACCTCTTGATGATAGGCAGCGATATCTTCTTTTGCAGCTTCAGCTATCGCCATGATTTGCTTTGCTCGTTTATAAAGAATTTCACCAGTTGGTGTAATTTGCACCGATTTTGGGGAACGAATAAATAAGGTTGTTTGTAATTCTTGCTCTAGATTCTTAATGTGTAAGCTAACACTTGGTTGTGAAATATGAAGTATTTCAGAGGTCTTTGTAAAATTATTGACCTCAACCAGTGTGATAAATGTTTTTAAAGCATCCAATTGCATATCTTCACCCCTATTATTAGAAATATTAATAATAATAATTATATATATGTATTTTACTAATAGTGCACTCTTTATTAAAGTAATAATCAACAAGGGAGAAAGAAGTGAACATCATGGTTAATAGACAGCTTAAATTAAAATCTACTCTTAATCCAAATTTCTTGAAGGGGATATTGTTAACGCTTCTTATTGCTTTAGTAGCGAAATATATTGCCACATTTCCTTTCCTTTCAATATTGGGACAGTTGGTTATTGCCATTATATTAGGGATGACCTGGCGAGCAACATTTAAAGTACAAGATTCTTGGCAAGTAGGTATTTCATTTTCCAGCAAGAAGCTATTACGCTTTGGTATTATTTTATTGGGTATGCGCTTAAATTTGGCAGATATTTATCATGCGGGTGCTAACGTTTTTTTAATTGCAGTCATTAATCTGCTATTTGCCTTAATTGTTGTGTACGGCCTAACAAAAATATTTAAAGTCGATCAAAAGCTAGGGATATTAACGGCTTGCGGGACTGCCATTTGCGGAGCTGCTGCAGTAGTGGCAATTGCACCTCAAATTAAAGCAAATGAAAAGGAAACGGCGGTAGGGGCAGCGATTGTTGCGTTATTGGGGACTATTTTCACACTTATTTATACGGTACTTTATTCCATCATCGATTTAACACCTACTGCGTATGGGATTTTCGCAGGGGGGACATTACATGAAATTGCGCATGTAATTGCAGCTGCATCTGCTGGTGGAAATGAAGCAATTGATATAGCCGTCATCGTGAAATTAACACGAGTGGCCCTACTCGTACCTGTAGCAATTGTTATTGGTATTTTCTATCGAAGAATGGACAAAAGTGAAGAGAAAAAAGCCTTTTCTTTATCCATCATACCGTGGTTTATTTTAGGATTTTTAGCGATGAGTGCTATCAACTCTTTAGGGATTATACCGGCGAATGTATCGCAAGCATTAGTAGATACTGCTTATATCTTAATTGCGATGGCAATGGCTGGTCTAGGGCTAAATGTTGAAATGAAAACATTTAAGGAGCTAGGTGTAAAGGCATTTATTGCAGGTTTAATTGGCTCGGTCTGTCTATCCGTGCTGGGCTATATACTAGTCATTCTTTTATATTGATTTAATCAATGTTTCTTATACCAAGAAAAAAGACCCTGCATGATCGTTCAACCATGCAGGGCTTTTTAGATAGAATCAGAAGATAATGTATAAGTAATTTAATCGTCGTTTATTAATTTAAGGCTTCAATAGAAGAAGCTAATTCCGCCACCACTATTTTGCTGCCGATAATTGGACTGTCAGCCTTTTCTCCCTCAGAGCCCGAATTTGGGCGTTGATGGGCTGCAGCAAATGCATCGCTATTACGCCATGCTTGGAAATGCTCCTTAGATTCCCAATACATATTAACACTCATTTCATCATAAGTAGGATCATCAGTTGAAATTAATACCTCTACTTTATGAAAGCCTTCAAACTGTTGCAGAGGACCTGGCTTTGTAAAATTTGGTGCCATTCTCGCAGCAAAACCGGGTTTTACTTGAATACGATTAGTTACAATAATCATGCTTTTACCCCCCTTAATTTCATTTACTAGGTTTTTGAATGAATTATCATTGATTATCATTCGCACTCAATGATAAGTGGCTGAGGAAGACATTGTCAATAGATGTCCTCTATATAATCTGTGCTAGTAGTTTATGGGTAATGGATAGGCTGACATTTAACTGACATAATCCAGTGCTATAATGAATATAAGAGTGAACTAGTAGCGAGGTGATTGACTTTGGCAAACATTCTAGTAATAGAGGACGAATATCCAATAAGCCAGGTTTTAAAGGTGTATTTACAAAAAGTGGGTTATAGTGTGACACAATGTTTTAATGGTGGTCAAGCCTTGGTCATGTTTCGTGAAACAAAGCCAGATCTAGTGTTGCTAGATATTATGTTACCAGAAAAAAATGGTTGGTCCATTTTAAAAGAAATAAGAGAACGAAGTACTTGCCCAGTTATCATGTTAACAGCATTAGGTGAGGTTAATTACCGTCTAGAGGGGTTTGATCATGGGGCAGATGATTATATTGCCAAGCCTTTTATCGCAGATGAAGTTGTTGCAAGAGTGAGGGCTGTTTTAAGACGTGCTGTAGGTAGTTCTGATTCAGCTACTAGTAAGCAGTATGGGTCTCTAGTGATTGATTGTAAAGCGCATAAAGTGCTTTTGGGTGGAGAAGAGATTGTATTAACGCCAAGAGATTTATCAGTGCTCATGTTTTTAGCTGACCACCCTAATCAAACATTTACCCGGGATCAGCTTATAGATCAAGTTTGGGGATGGGAGTATGAGGGTAGTGATCGTGCTGTAGATTTAGCTATAAAGAGGCTTAGGAAGGCTTTAAAAGAATGGGATGAAGCGGAAGGAGAAATAAAGACACTACGTGGATTGGGGTATCAGCTAAGTGTTCAAAAAAAATAAGCGAATATCCTTACTTCAATATTGGACGAGCCGATATTTACTGACACTTTTTATAGGCTTAGCTATTATATCTTTAATCTCAGCAGCGTGGATTCGACATACAACATTTGAAAATCGATTAGAATTAATGGAGTTTTTAGCAGACGAAACGGTCTATCGTTTAACGGATACAACAAATCCTAATAATGGACCTATAAATGGTATTCCAGGTTTCATAGGGGATCGTCAGCGTTTTAATATGAAAGAGATCGATCCGATTTTGTATGTTGTAGATACAGAGGGAAATATACTGACTAGCAACCGTCCTGTACCACCTGGTAGTGCTAAAAATGTTGCTGGCTTGTTAGATGGAAAAGAAGGTACTAAGGAAATAAAGGATGGACTTGAACCTGAATATGTAGTGAAAAGAAAGATAGAAAATAATCATGAGTTATTGGGCTGGGCCCTGGTGATGGAGAAGAAGGAGAATTTAACAAGAGTTAACCAAGCATATGGACAGCTTGCCATATTAATTGGAGCATTAGCATTATTAGGCTGGATCGCTATTTACTTTCTGTCAAAGCGTTTGGCCTATCCCATTAAACAAGTAGCTGAGGCTGCCAAGCATGTACAGGAAGGCAATTATGCAATTGATTTGCCTCAATATAGTAAGGAAAAGGAAATCTATGAGCTTGTTTCCTCCTTTAAAAATATGGCAAATAAATTAGAACAGCTGGAGAAAACTCGAACGGAATTACTAGCAGGTGTCACCCATGAATTGAAAACACCTGTCACCTCTATAAGTGGTTTATTACAGGCTGTAAGAGATGGTGTTGTAACGGGACAGGATGCTATGGAATTCATTGAAATGGCTATGGTCGAAACGACAAAAATGAAAACAATGGTTGGTGACTTACTTGCCTTTAACCATTTTGCTGTCGATGCTGTTCCTGTGCAGATAGAGTCAGTAGATGTTAATCAGCTACTGCGAGAGGCGGTGGCACAGTGGGAAGTCATGCAGGAAGATGAACATGTAAAAGTTCATTTACATTTGTTGGAAAAACCTGTGCTTGTACAGATAGATATTGTTCGTATCCAACAGATCATTACAAACCTATTAACCAATGCTAAACAGGCGATGGACAAAGGAACAATAACCTTGAGGTTGATAGATCATGGCGAGGCTCTGTCAGTGATGGTGAAGGATACAGGACATGGAATCCCTCTAGAGGATCAGTCATTTATTTTTGAGCGCTTTTATAGAGGGGGAAATAAAAAATATACTGTTCGTGGCTTGGGTTTAGGATTACCACTTAGTAAAATGATGGCCCAATCTGTTGGGGGCGATTTGCGATTAATTGAAAGCAATCCCTCTGGAACACATTTTGAATTAGTATTGCAAAAGGCTACTACGCTATAAGAGCGTAGTAGCCTTCTTAGTGTTGGTTTAATCCGTCTCCCAGAAATCTGCTTTGTTTTGTAAAAGAGAGTTGAAGAATTTGTAAAGCTGACATCTGCCTGACACAAAAGCCCTTTATAGTAAACGATGTAGACGGGAAATGAACAAAGGGACGAGCAGCATTAAATGTTAGTCAGTCTGACACTAATACAAGTAGGGAGAGTAATGAAATGCCAATAGTTACTTCATTTAATCCAAATGGTCGCCAAGAAATAAAGCAAGCGATCTCTTATCCAGATTATGCATTATTAAAAGCCAAGCTTCAGCATGTTATGCAGCGTGATCATCATGCTGGCTTAGACGGTAAATATTTAATTCGTAGTACGTACTTCGATAATTTTGCCAATAAAGTGTTAAATGAGAAAAAAGAAGGCTTTATTAATCGAGATAAATATCGAGTACGCATATACGGCAAGTCTAATAATGTTATTAATCTTGAGCGGAAGAGTAAGCGTAACAATGTGACCTTTAAAACAAAATGTTCAATATCTCAAGCTGAGTATGAAAAACTACGTATTGGCGAGATAGCCTGGATGAAGAATGATGACCGAGCGCTAATTCTAGATTTATATCATGAGATGAATTACAACCAGTTGCGACCTACTACGGTAGTGGATTACGAGAGAGAAGCCTATATCTATCCGTTTGGCAATGTGCGTGTGACATTTGATAGTAAGGTGCAATCGAGTCTACGCAACACGGATATGTTTAATAAAAACTTGCCTATGGTCGATGTGCTGGAGCCTAATCTTGTTATTTTAGAGGTAAAGTACGATGAATATCTACCAGACATCATCAAATATTTACTACAGTCAGTGGATACTCGTGCTGAGGCCTATTCAAAATATCAACTTAGTCGTATGTACGGCTAATAATAAAGGAGAATGAACAATGGATACAATTAAATTTAGTGATATTTTTAAATCTAACTTTTTAGAAAAAACAACCTCGTTTTCATTAATCGATTCAATTATTGGTTTAGTAGTAGCGTTTTTTATTGGGCTTTTCATTTATGCTGTTTATAAGAAGACCTTTAATGGAGTCATTTACTCACATTCATTCAATATCTCACTACTTATAATGACAATGGCAACAGCACTAGTGATTATGGGAATCAGTTCAAATGTTCTGCTGTCACTTGGTATGGTTGGTGCTTTATCTATTGTACGTTTCCGTACACCTATTAAGGATCCCATGGATTTAGTCTATATTTTCTGGGCAATTGTTTCAGGTATTTTATGTGGTGCTGGCTTTATTCCTTTAGTGATTATTGGTGCTATTTTAATCGGACTTGTATTGCTAATATTCGTTAATAAAATAACGGTAGAAAATCCGTATTTACTAATTGTAAAGTTTGAAGAGGAATTGGCTAATGCTGAAATTGAGAGAATTATTGCTGCGCAAACAAAAAAATTCGCTCTCAAATCGAAATCCATTATGCAACAGAATGAAATCGAAACAACTTATGAAATTCGTGTAAAACAAAATGATGCAAAATTGATGGATGAACTAACAAAGGTAGCTGGTGTAAAATCAGCCATTATGCTGAGCTATGATGGGAATTTCACAGCGTAATGACCTCATTAACAAATAGAACTACGATGAGAGGTGACGGCTATGATTAAAACACGAATTGTCTATCTATGCATGGTGATTTTACTCCTTCTCTTTGTCGTGATATATGCTGTACTTCCGAATGTAGGCATTGAAACGAAAAATTCTGAGTTCTCCTATGAGAATATAGTATTTAATAAAAATAAAGTAACAACAGTTGATATTGAAATTGCTGAGGAAGATTGGGCTGACATGCTCGAAAATGCTTCTGCTGAAGAATTAAAACAAGCAGATATTACAGTAAACGGCAAGAAAGTTGAGAATGTTGCTATTCGTACAAAGGGCAATCTATCACTACGATCGGTTGTCAATAGTGACTCAGATCGCTATAGCTTAAAAATCGATTTTGATTATTATGATGATACACAAAGCTTGTATGGCTTAAAAAAATTAAATTTAAACAATAATTATAGTGACTCTACATTAATGAGAGAGTATATCTCCTATGAACTGATGGAGCAAATGGGTTTACCAACACCAGCACACTCCTATATGTATGTCACAGTGAATGGTGAGGAGCGGGGTTTGTTCTTAGGGGTAGAAGCTGTGGATGAGACATTCCTGGCTAATAATTACGGCTCTAATGATGGTTTTTTATTTAAGCCAGATGGGACAGGCAGCGATTTAAAATATATTAGCGACGATATCGAAGACTATACAGGTATCGGATTAAAAACAAATGAAGGTACTATTAATCAATCCAAATTAGTTGAAATGCTAGACGCAATTAATAATGGTGGAGACATAGAAAAGTATATCGATGTGGATGAAATGTTATGTTATTTTGCCGTCAACACAGCACTTGTGAATTTAGATAGTTATCAAGGGAATATGAAACATAACTATTATTTATATGAACAGAACGGTGTGTTTTCTATTATTCCTTGGGATTACAACATGTCCTTTGGTGGCTTTGGGGCTGGAGGCGGTAGAATAGCAGGAGGAAACGGTGAAAATCAAGCTGACGTTACTACTAATATGGAAAAACCAGTGGCACAAAACAATGGACAACCCGATCAAACTGGCGATGGGGGTATGCAGCAACAACGAGGTGGCGGCGTTGACATGGGAATGGGCATGTCGGGCAATCTAATAAATGATAGTGCTATTAATTTTAGTGTGACAACACCTGTTTCTGGCACAACATTAGAGGAGCGGCCACTCTTGAAGGCATTGCTTTCGAATGATGAATATCGTGACAAGTATGAAGGTTATTTAGAAGAACTAGCGACAACTTATTTAACAGAAGAGTATGTGCAATCCATTACTAAAAAATTAGCTGTCTTATTAACTACTTATGTGGAGGCGGATCCAACCAAATTCTCTACTACGGAGCAGTTTTTAGAAGCAGTTGAAGGTGAAAATAGCTTGCCGGAATTTGCCAAACAGCGCTCAGAATCTATATTAAAGCAACTGTCTGGGGAGCTTGTTGTGGAAGCATCTACGTCTTCTCAGGGCAATATGGGTATGCCAATACCAAGTGAAAATGGTGAAATGGATTGGATGCCAGATGATTTTGATCCAAGTCAGCTACCAGAGGACTTTGATCCATCAAAGAGCCCACCTTTTAATAGAGAGGGCGAGGGTCCGAGAAATGGACAAAATGGAGAACAAATGCAACCTCCTGATGGAAATGGAGCCCCAATGGGAATGCCTGGTGCGAATAGTGAAGCTGCGAATCACGAGCCTGTTATTGATAAAAATACAATGTTTACAGCCATTACATGCCTGGTGCTACTCCTTCTTGCACTTCTCTTTGTTGTTAAATTTAAACGTAGAGGTCGTTAGAAAATAACCATATCCAATATCTTTGGGTATGGTTTTTGCTTTTTATCGTGTTAAAATAAAGCATTCTTTTCTGAGGAGTCCTTTCATATGAATGAACAGCAATTTGATAAACATTTGCATATAAACACGGTGGGAGAGCAATATGGCTTTCCTAAGCTTGCACACTATCATCGTTATGAACCAACACCCTACAGAGGATTGGAGCAATTATTCGCTGCGTATCAGATGCCTGACAATCCAGTATTTATTGATATGGGGTGCGGGAAAGGGCGAGTTCCTATTTATGTGCACCATAAGTTCCATATACCAACCATTGGGATAGAAATGGATGCAGGGTTTTATACGGAGGCTGAAGAAAATAAACGTAGTTATCTTCAAAAAATGAGAGCACATGCCCCTATTAAGTTTATTCATACAATAGCCGAATCATATGAAATAAAGTCACGTGATAATGTGTTTTTCTTTTTTAATCCTTTTTCAATCCATATTTTTCGCACAGTCATTCACAATATTTGGAAATCCTATGAGCAGCGAATGCGAGATATTCATATAATTTTATATTATCCGCCTTACGATTATTTACAATTTTTACATCATGGAACACCATTTGAGTTGCTTCATGAAGTGCATTTAGAAAATGAAACAAATATTAATGAGCGCCTTTGTGTCTTTGAATTAAAAAAAGCTTAGAGTATGGGGAAACCCACTCTAAGCTTTTTCCTGTTAGCAGTACAGATATAAGCAATTAGTTATTCGTTTTCTTTTGATTATTTTCAGGGAAATAATTGTAATAGAGGAAGAGGTTCTATAAATTAAGCAGACTTTATGTTGAAAAAACAATTTCATCTGATAGTTTTGTACTAGTCTATAGTTTGAATTAAAAGATAATTCATAAATAACTAATTATACTGAAAAATCACTCTAGACTAAATATAAAGAATGTTTTACAATGAAAAAGGCTTATATGAATAATATTTTCTTTTGTTTTTAGATAGTTATAAATAATTATTTTGGCTATTGAGTAAATGAATTTAATTGTTTATAATTATCAGAAATATCTAATATTTGAGAAATTTTCAGGGGGAATTTAATTATGAGAGAGAGCAAAAAGCTTAAGAAGTTCGGTTCACTTTTAGTAGCATCTTCATTACTTGCTGGTGTTCTTGCTGGTTGCGGTAACGGAGACGATTCAAGTTCTGGCGGAGGCTCATCATCAGGCGGAGGTTCATCTGATGGCGATACAATTAAAATCGGTGCCAACTTAGAGCTTTCAGGGAATGTAGCATCTTATGGTTCCTCTATTGGGCTAGGTGCAGAACTGGCTGTAAAAGAAATTAATGATGCTGGCGGTATTGATGGTAAGAAAATTGAACTGATTAAAGTAGATAATAAATCAGAGAACTCTGAAGCAACTTCAGCTGCTATTAAACTAGCAACGCAGGATAAAGTAGTAGCAATGTTAGCACCTGCAACTTCAGGTAATACAGTAGCTACTGTTCAAATTGCAAATGATAATAAAATTCCTATTGTTACGGGTTCTGGTACAGCGCCGAATATCACGGTAAATGAGGATGGCAGTGTTAATGAATATGCTTTCCGTACATGCTTTATTGACCCATTCCAGGGGATTGTAGCAGCTAATTTTGCTTCAGGTGAGCTAGATGCGAAAAATGTAGCTATTTTTGCAGATAATGCATCAGACTATGCAAAAGGTTTAGCAAAATCCTTTAAAGAAACGATTACGAAGAGTGGCGGAAAAGTTGTAAAAGAAGAAGCTTATGTAGCGAAGGATACAGATTTCCGTACACAATTAACAAATATTAAAGCGGCAAATCCAGACTTTATCTTTATCCCTGGATATTATGAAGAAGTAGGTTTGATTGTTAAACAAGCACGCGAAATGGGCATTGATGTACCTCTGATGGGTGCTGATGGTTGGGATTCTCCAACTTTAATTGAATTAGCTGGCGCGGATGCATTGAATAACACATTCATCACAAACCACTATTCTGCTGAAGACCCAGATCAAAAAATTCAAGATTTCGTAAAGGCATTTAAAGCGGCAAATGGTGACAAAGCGCCTGACGCATTCAACGCACTTGGTTATGACACAATTTACTACATTGCTGATGCAATTAAACGTGCAGGCTCTACAGATGGGGAAGCAATTAAAAATGAATTAGCTGCAACAAAAGATCTTTCTTTAGTAACAGGTACTTTCTCAGTTGACGAAAATCATAACCCAATTAAAACAGCAACAGTTCTTGAATTTAAAGACGGTAAACAAGTGTTCAACTCTAAAGTTAATCCTTAATGTTTTGTAAGCAAGGGGGAGGCGGGTAAACACGCCTTCCTTTTTTGTGTGTTAGATAACTAGAATCGTAGAGCAAAACATAACTTTTAGTATCGATCTATGTACTTATTTTTCAATTTTCAGAAAATTTAAAGGAGTGAATGCGCATGGAATGGATACAGCAACTTGTGAACGGTATTTCACTTGGAAGTATCTACGCGTTAATAGCGTTAGGGTATACGATGGTATACGGTATTATCAAGCTGATTAACTTTGCTCATGGTGATGTCTTCATGATTGGGTCATTTATTGGCTTTTACGCTATTGCTAAATGGGAGCTTGGTTTCTTCCCAGCATTATTATTGGCGATGTTAGTTTGTGCAATTTTTGGTGTATTAATTGAACGTATTGCCTATAAACGTTTACGAAATGCGACACGTATCGCAGCTTTAATTACAGCGATAGGTGTATCGCTATTAATTGAATATACAACAATTTTCTTCAGAGGTGCACAACCAGCAGCATATCCTGAAGTTTTCAAAAATAAATCATTAGATATTTTTGGCGTTCAAATCAGCAGTACTTCCATCTTAATTTTATCAGTCGCAGTTGTACTGATGATTCTTTTACAATTCATCGTACATAAAACAAAAATCGGTAAAGCGATGCGTGCTGTTTCCCACGATGCAGATGCAGCTCGCTTAATGGGTATTAACGTTGACAATACAATCTCTGCAACGTTTGCGATTGGTTCAGCTTTAGCTGGTGCAGCAGGTGTTATCTTTGGGGTTTATTATACAAAAATTGACCCGTTAATGGGTGTTATTCCTGGGGTTAAAGCATTTATCGCAGCTGTTCTTGGTGGTATTGGTATCATCCCAGGCGCTATGGTTGGTGGTATGTTACTAGGTGTTGTAGAGTCCTTAGTAAGTGCACTTGGCTTCTCGTTATGGCGTGATGCAGCGGCATTCGTTATTTTAATTTTAATCTTAATCTTCAGACCATCGGGTATCTTTGGTAAAAACGCCCGTGAGAAAGTGTAGGTGAGCGGTTTTATGAAAAAGTCTAAAGTTTTCTGGGGCTATGCCGTAATAGCGCTAGTCATCTATGCAGTTGTACAATTGTTGATTACAACAGAAGTAATTGATTTGTACTATAAAAATATGTTGATCACAATGTGTATTAACATCATGTTGGCTGTCAGCTTGCATATTGTAATTGGTGTTACTGGACAGTTTTCAATTGGGCATGCTGGATTCCTTGCAGTGGGAGCGTATGTATCGGCTATTATTACAACAAAGTTAATGTTACCATTCCCATTGGCCATCTTATTAGGGGCTGCTGCAGCAGCAGTTGCTGGTTTAATCGTAGGGATTCCAACGCTTCGTTTAAAAGGGGATTACTTAGCGATTGCTACACTTGGATTTGCAGAGATCATTCGTATTATCTTTTTAAATACGGATTATGTTGGTGGCGCAGCAGGGATGCAGGTTAAATATTTATCGAACTGGACATACGCATTCTTTGGCGTAGTGTTAACGATTCTAGTTATCTCAAACTTTACAAATTCTCGTCATGGGCGTGCGTGTATTTCCATTCGAGAAGATGAAATAGCAGCAGATGCGATGGGTATTAACACAACTTACTATAAAGTTGTTGCATTTGCGATTGGGTCTTTCTTCGCAGGTCTAGCAGGAGCCATTTTTGCACATAACTTTTACATTATTCAACCGACAACATTCGGTTTCTTAAAATCATTTGATATTTTAATTTACGTTGTACTTGGTGGTTTAGGAAGTCTTTCTGGTTCAGTGATTGCTGCGATTTTCCTAACAGTCGTGTCTACTTATCTAGCAAACTTCCCAGAAACGCGTATGATTATTTACAGTTTAGTATTAATTATCGTGATGCTTTATCGTCCAACAGGCTTAATGGGAACGAAAGAGATAACACAATTATTTAAGTTTGGTAAAAAGGGAGGTACGAAATAATGACTGGAAACCTTCTTATCAATGTTGAAAATATGGGTATTCAATTCGGTGGTTTAAAGGCAGTACAGGGTGTTAATATGTACCTTAACCAAGGCGAGTTGGTAGGACTTATTGGGCCAAACGGAGCTGGAAAAACAACTAGCTTTAATATGTTAACAGGGGTATATACACCTACGGAAGGTACAATTACTTTTAATGGTCTGAAATTGAATGGACTTGCACCCTATCAGGTTACACAGAAAGGGATCAGCCGTACGTTCCAAAATATTCGATTATTTAAAGAGCTATCTGTTCTTGACAATGTAAAGGTAGCCAATCATTCACTTGCAAAGCATTCTATGTGGGCTTCTATTTTTCGTTTACCTACGCATTTCAAAGGTGAGGCCGAAATGGAGCAACAGTCCATTGAGTTCTTAAAAATCTTTGGCTTAGATGTCTATAAAGATGAGCTAGCTAAGAATTTGCCATACGGGATGCAACGTCGTTTAGAGATTGCTCGTGCGTTAGCAGCAAATCCCAAACTGCTTCTATTGGATGAACCAGCAGCAGGGATGAACCCACAAGAAACTCACGATTTAATGGAGCTAATTGCATTTATTCGTAAAGAGTTCGGTTTAACAATATTGCTGATTGAGCATGATATGAGCTTAGTTATGGGTATTTGTGAGCGCATTTACGTACTTGATCACGGACAATTAATCGCTGACGGGACACCAGAAGAAATTCGCAACAATCCAAAGGTAATAGAAGCATACCTTGGAGAGGAGGTTATCGGCTAATGCTAAAAGTACAAAATATCGATGTTTTTTATGGCAATATCCAAGCATTAAAGGGCCTCTCTTTAGAAGTAAACGAGGGTGAAATTGTAACGTTAATCGGTGCAAATGGTGCTGGAAAAAGTACGCTCTTAAAGACATTGTCAGGTTTATTAAAGCCAAAAGGTGGCATTATCGAATACGAAGGCTTTTCGATAGCTGGGAAAGCGGCACAGACTATTGTTAAATCAGGGATTTCTCACGTTCCAGAAGGACGCCGTGTTTTTGCCAATATGTCAGTTGAGGAAAACTTAGAGCTTGGTGCGTATCTGCGTAATGATAAAGCAGGTATTAAGAAAGATATGGATCATGTTTTCGAGTTATTTCCACGATTATTAGAGCGCCGAAAACAGCAGTCAGGTACATTGTCTGGTGGGGAACAGCAGATGCTGGCGATGGGGCGCGCCTTAATGGCAAAACCAAAACTGTTATTAATGGATGAACCTTCGATGGGTCTTGCACCGTTGATGGTGAAAAATATCTTCAATATTATTGAGCAGGTTAATAAAGAAGGAACAACCGTATTACTTGTAGAGCAAAATGCTAATATGGCATTATCTGTCGCTAACCGTGCATATGTACTTGAAACAGGGCGTATTGTTTTATCTGGTTCAGCAAAAGAGCTACAAGAGAGTGAGCAAGTAAAGGCAGCTTATTTAGGCGGATTATAAAAATGGTAGGACATCTCACGTTGAGATGTCCTTTTTGGCTTGTATGTTGAAAGAAAATCAGAGGTAGCATTTCCACTTTACTTTTTGGTAAGGTTGAAAAAAGGAGTGATGCTTTTTGAAGTATTCAGCACAATATTTTATTGAACATTTAAAGTTAGCCGAACATCCTGAAGGGGGCTATTACATTTCATCGTTTCGTGCATCAGACGATATAGCAGTGAGAGATGTACAGAGACCGATTTATACTAGTATATATTTCCTTCTGCGCTCACAGGATATTTCACATTTACATCGTCTACAATCGGACGAGCTATGGTATTATCACGCTGGAAGCCCACTAACAGTTCATATGATTTTCCCAGATGGGACATATGAAGCGAAGAAGCTTGGCTTGAATATAGAAGCGGGGGAAGTCCCTCAGCTTGCAGTACCAAAGCATACAATTTTCGGCTCGTCGGTGGAGGAATCTGAGACGTTTAGTTTAGTCGGATGTATGGTGGCGCCAGGCTTTGACTTTGAGGACTTTGAATTGTTCACACAGGAAGAGCTTTTAGTAGATTATCCTCAGCACAAGGAAGTTATTTATAAAATGGCCTACAAAACAATTGAATAGAAAAACAGCCGTCTCAATTATTTTGAGACGGCATGATTCGTTCACCACAGTATTTCTTCAGGATAATTAAGTTGAATTTGAATATCATGTAATGCTTGTTTCGTTGCCATAGCTGCTTCCATCAGGTGGGATTTTAATGCTACATATTCATGGTCCTCTACCATTAATCGCACAGCAAATGCAGCTAAATGTGCCTGACGTTCCTCTTTACTTAATTCAATATATTCTAGATTTAAAACATCCACGTATTGTGTTGCAAAACGGAAAGTTAAGGGGTTTTTAGCATGTAACATTCTTAAAAACACAACATAATCTTCGTCACTTACCTCCTGCTCTAAACATTCAGCAATAGCCGCTTGAAATTTACGAATAATAGCTATCTCATGATTCCATATAGAAGCATTGTTTAATTTTTGGTGCAGTTCAATAAAATCATTTAATGCGATTGCACTAAAGATAATTTCTGGCCAAAGAATTTCTGTTGAAAAATAGACATTCTTATTTGGAAAGATGAGTTCATGTTGTGTTAGAACACTCTTATTAAGTCCATTACTAACAAACTCTAGGTGATGCTCACCAAGCATAGCATGTCTTAGTTTATAGCAAACGCTTAAAATACGTAGTCGAGGACCCTGATAATCATAGTATTTATTTTCGTCACCAGTTACTTTATAAATAGCATTAATTAGTTCATCTAAATCCCAATAATCCGCGCTAATTCGTACCCCTGTTAGTTGTTCTGTGCTTTGAATGGATATCATAGTCCTCGTCCCTCCCTTTGGATGTATCTATTTTGGTGTGTAATTGAGTAGTTTGAATAGTTCTGTTCGTTCCTTCTCCGTTAAATCACGCCATTGCCCTACCTTTAAATTACCAAGCTTAATATTCATAATACGAATGCGTTGTAGACGCTTAACGGAATACCCTAGTGCTGAGCACATTCGACGAATTTGGCGGTTTAAGCCTTGCTCTAAAATGATTTTAAATACTTTATCTGAAATCTTTTCCACATGGCATGGTAAGGTTGTTGTATCTAAAATATCGACACCTGCACCCATTTTTTGGATGAATTGCGCAGTTATAGGCTTATCAACTTGAACAATGTATTCTTTTTCATGATGATTTTCAGCACGTAGAATTTTATTGACGATATCACCATCATTCGTTAATAATAATAGCCCCTCTGATTCCTTATCAAGACGCCCGATATGAAAAATACGTAGAGGATGATTGACAAAATCAACAACATTGCCTTTTATATGACGCTCTGTCGTACTTGTAATGCCGACAGGTTTATTTAGAGCAATGTAAACAAGCTGTTGTTCTTTCTTTACTTCTTTTCCATCCACGCAAACAATGTCTCCTGTTTCAACTTGACTACCAACTGTTGCCAGTTCTCCGTTAATTGTTACCTTTCCTTCTGCTATCCATTTATCAGCGCCACGACGAGATATGATGCCTGTTTCACTTAAATATTTATTAATACGCATATTGTTCTCCTATATTTTATATTATTTTTAAGTATACCTTAACGTCGCACATACAGTGAATGCTAGAAGCTTTTCTAGCAAAAATAAATTAGTTGGAAAAGTTTTTGAAAAAGTTGAAATTATTTTATGTTTCTGACAATATATTAGGTGAGAGGGTTTCTATGAAAATATTGTTATTCCGATATAAAATAACGTTTTTTGTAGATAGTTCTCATTAAATTGTGTAAAGGGGAGAAGTAAAATGGTTTATGCATTTCCAAACACTGAAGGATCGGTAGTTCAATTCAAAGAGAAATATGATAATTATATCGGTGGCGAATGGACACCCCCAGTGAAGGGTCAATACTTTGATAACGTTACTCCTGTTACTGGACAAGTTTTTACACAAATAGCACGTTCCACAGCTGAGGATATTGAACATGCATTAGATGCGGCACATGCTGCTAAGGATGCATGGGGTAAAACATCACCAACAGAACGCGCAAACATTTTACTTAAAATTGCGGACCGTATCGAGCAAAATTTAGAAAAGCTAGCCGTTGCAGAAACATGGGATAACGGTAAAGCGGTACGCGAAACATTAAATGCAGACATCCCTCTTGCAATTGATCATTTTCGTTATTTTGCTGGGGTATTACGTGCTCAAGAGGGCTCAGTAAGCCAAATAGATAACGATACAGTTGCTTATCATTTCCACGAGCCAATTGGCGTAGTTGGCCAAATTATACCTTGGAACTTCCCGTTATTAATGGCTGTATGGAAGCTTGCGCCAGCACTTGCAGCTGGAAACTGTGTCGTATTAAAACCTGCAGAACAAACACCAGCATCTATTATGGTGCTTTTAGAATTAATAGAAGATTTACTACCACCAGGTGTCATTAATGTTGTAAATGGATTTGGCTTAGAAGCAGGGAAACCGCTTGCATCAAATCCACGCATTGGTAAGATTGCCTTTACAGGTGAGACAACAACAGGGCGTTTAATTATGCAATACGCTTCTCAAAATCTTATTCCAGTAACATTAGAACTGGGTGGTAAGTCGCCAAACATTTTCTTTGAAGATATTATGGATAAAGATGATGCCTTTTTAGATAAAGCTGTTGAAGGCTTTGTGCTATTCGCTCTAAATCAAGGGGAAGTATGTACTTGTCCTTCCCGTGCACTGATTCAGGAATCAATTTACGATAAATTTATGGAGCGCGTATTACAGCGAGTAGAAGCCATTAAAGTTGGCAACCCACTTGATCCAAACACAATGATGGGTGCACAGGCATCTAGTGAGCAAATGGAAAAAATTCTTTCTTATTTAGATATTGGTAAGCAAGAAGGTGCAGAATGTCTAATTGGAGGAGACAAAAATAATGTAGGTGAAGGCTTCGAAAATGGCTACTACATTAAACCAACTGTTTTCAAAGGACATAATAAAATGCGTATATTCCAAGAAGAAATTTTTGGACCAGTAGTTGCTGTCACGACATTTAAAACGAAAGAGGAAGCATTGGAAATTGCGAATGATACATTATATGGTTTAGGATCAGGTGTTTGGACGAGAGATATAAATACGGCATATCGCTTCGGTCGTGAAATTCAAGCTGGTCGTGTTTGGACAAACTGTTACCACGCATATCCTGCACATGCTGCATTCGGTGGCTACAAAATGTCGGGTGTTGGTCGTGAAAATCATAAAATGATGTTAGCGCATTACCAACAAACGAAAAACTTATTAGTTAGCTATAGTGAAAACAAACTTGGTTTCTTCTAATTCGTAGGGAGGTGCATGAGCGTGGTTGAACGTGTATTAGCTACGGAAGAAGCGCTAGCACTAATCGATCTATTAAAAGAGAAACATGGACCCGTTATGTTTCATCAATCAGGCGGATGCTGTGATGGCTCCTCACCTATGTGTTATCCAGAAGGGGATTTGCTAATAGGAGATCAGGATGTGTGCCTTGGTGTAGTGGGTGGTGCCCCTTTCTATATGCACAAAAATCAATATGATTACTGGAAGCATACACAAATCATATTGGATGTGGTGGACGGCAGAGGCGGCATGTTTTCACTCGAGGGCGTAGAAGGAAAACGTTTCCTAACAAGGTCAAGAGCCTTCAACTCTGAAGAACTGCAAGAGCTAGGGTTAATTTAACAAGTTATCTGTACAGCGGCAAAGTTTTTCTGCCGCTGTTTTTTTGTCTGGAAGTAGAAAAGTTATTGTATGGAAAGGGAGGCTTTAGGACACATGACTCTTTTCTTATAGGAATGATGAATATTGATTTTGGGCGTTCAAGTGTTTTGATATTAATTTTTATGGAAAAGAGTATGTAAAGCGATATTATTGGATGAATTTTTTAGGAAAAGGAATAGATTTAATCGATCCTTTAAGGTCATAGTAAATAATAGTTTCTTTGTGGTTTTTGCTAACATCGGCCATACCTCCTTTATAGGCTGTTAATATTTTCTATTAAATCAAATAAAGTAAGTAACATACATTAAATTATGTTTACTTTTTATGTTAATTGTTACAAAGAGGGTGAATCTTTCTCACATTATGTTACGTAAAACGGGTAAAGGAGTGTGATAAATATGGATTATGTGATGATTGAAAATGAATTTGCCAATACAGTAGAGGA
The DNA here is from genome assembly GCF_001705465.1 of Lysinibacillus sp. AR18-8. Lineage (NCBI taxonomy): Bacteria > Bacillati > Bacillota > Bacilli > Caryophanales > Bacillaceae > Lysinibacillus > Lysinibacillus sp. AR18-8. Next base: position 75,743 of record NZ_MDGU01000051.1, on the reverse strand, counting down.
GGTATCAAAGGCTGCAGGCTGGACGGTGGACCGTAAAATTGTGTTAGCTATTGCTAGTACATTTGTAGCCTCAGGAAAACCTTTTGATGCAACGAAGTATAAAAATGTTTTACAAGAGATGAAGAAGCAATCTTCATGGCTGTCTCCTTTACGGACAACCGTTGGATATAGTATTGCTGCCAACCTCATGGAGCAAGATGATGCAGAAAAGGCAGTGAAGAATTTACTTACAAATGTTAGCATCTTAAAGGAAGCGAAATTCAGAAGCGGCAATTTTAGCTATATTGGAGCACAATTCTTGACGGAGGATGAACAGGATAAAAAGACGCATGCACAGGTGGCAAGAGCCTTATTTGATGCTATACGTAAACATCATCCATTTTTAACCTCATATGAGGACATTCCTTATGCCATATTATTAAGCAGTCCATCTGATGATGTTGAATTGCGCGCGGATACCATGAATCGATACTATAAAGAACTAAGAACATCTAATTTTAATGCTGGCAATGAGCTCCAATGGCTTTCACAGGTATTAACATTTTTATCACCCAAATTTGATGGTCAGCTAGTACCCGATGTTGTAACCCTTCGTGATGGGCTCAAAAAGCAAAACGTTAAAGTCAAGGCTATGCATTATCCTTTACTTGGCTTTTTAGCCATACTTAATCTGGATAAAGCACAACTTCAAGGGTTGATTGATTTATACCATGAATTAAAAGACATGAAGTTATTAAAGTGGCATCGTGAATTTGTGCTCTTTATGGCTGTACAATTTGCTATTTATGATATGGCAAAGGTACAAAAGTCTTTGTCCATGACCATTATGTCTTCTATTGAGCTATTAATCCAAGCACAGCAAGCAGCAATGATTGCAGCGGTTAGTGCAGCTGCCATTGCGTCTAGTTCAAGTTCTTCGTGATAGAATAAAGAAGAACTTGATTATTTGGAGGTGCATTTGAAGGATGAAGGATACAAAACTTTGGATTAATGGTCAGTGGCATGATGCAGAGGAAAGCTATGAGCTAGCTTCTCCATATAGCGGTGAGGTTATTGCTCATGTAGCTAAAGCATCTATTCAAGATGTAGAGAAAGCTATCGAAGGTGCGCAGCAGGCATTCCAATCGTTTAAAAAGACAACAGCCTACGAACGTGCCGAAATATTATATAAAGTCGTTGATATAATGCGACAAAGAAAAGAAGAACTTGCAGAGATTTTAGCCTTAGAGGCTGGAAAACCTATTGTTGCAGGTTTAGCTGAAATTGACCGTACAATCGCAACCTATCAATTTGCAGCTGAAGGAGCTAAACAGGCAAAAGGTGAGACGGTTCCAATGGATGCAGCCCCTGGAGCAGGAGATCGAATAGGCTGGACAAAAAGAGAACCTTTAGGTGTAATATCAGCCATTACGCCATTTAATTTTCCGTTCAATTTAGTGGCACACAAGTTAGGCCCAGCGTTTGCAGTGGGCAATACAGTTGTATTAAAGCCAGCAACACAAACGCCACTAAGTGCTATCGTTATGGCAGAAATTTTCCGAGATGCAGGATTACCCGATGGGGCATTACAAATTGTGACAGGAAGTGGGGGTGAGCTTAGTGATACGCTTGTCACACATCCATATGTCAAAAAAGTAACCTTTACAGGTAGTGGTAAGGTTGGTTTGAAGATTAAAGAAAAAGTAGGCTTACGTAAAGTAACTTTAGAGCTGGGTTCTAATGCTGCAGTAATTGTCGAACCATCTACGCCAATAAATAAAATTATCAGTCGTTGTGTAAGCGGTGCTTTTAACTTTGCTGGACAAGTATGCATTTCGTTACAACGTATATATGTGCATTCCTCTATTATTGATGAATTTACTAAAGCATTTGTTGCAGAAACAGAAAAGCTTATAGTAGGAGATCCATTAGAGAAGACAACAGATGTTAGTGCCATGATAAATCCAAATGAAGTGGAACGTATTAGGGAATGGATTGAGGAGGCACAAGAACAGGGGGCTATGATTGCAACTGGAGGCGTATTTACTGAACGTACTTTAACGCCAACAGTTATGACGAATGTGTCAGCTGATATGAAAATTGTTTGTCAGGAAACATTCGCACCAATCGTCTCAATTGTTTCATATGAAACATTAGACGACGCAATTCGACTTGTAAATGAGTCGGACCTTGGCCTAAATGCAGGTATTTACACGAATATATTGTCAGATGCTTTATATGCAGCAGATGAATTACAGGCTGGTGCTGTCATTATTAATGATATTCCGACATTCCGAGTAGATAACATGCCATATGGTGGAGTAAAGATGAGTGGTTATGGACGTGAAGGAATTAAGTGGGCTATAGAAGAAATGACTGATATGAAATTTATTTCGATGAAAAAATCGTTCTAAATTTGCATCAGCTCTTTTTCTGCGATACGATGACGAAAGAACAACATGAGAAGGGAAGTTGCAAGAATTATGCCAAACAACGCTGTACCCATGAGCCAATCACGTACGGTTCAATCGCGTCTCGTATTACCCCCAGACACAAATAATCACAATTCTATTTTCGGTGGAAGAGTGTTAGCTTATATTGATGAAATTGCTGCTATTACAGCAATGAAACATGCGAAAGGCCTTGTAGTGACAGCTTCTATTGACTCGGTTGATTTTTTATCCGCTGCACATGTAGGAGATATTCTTGAAATCGAGAGTATTGTTTCGTCTACAGGACGTTCTTCAATGGAGGTTTATGTTCGCGTTGTTTCTCGCAATATTGAGACTGGCGAGGAAAAATTAACGACAGAATCATTTGTCACGATGGTTGCAGTAAATGAGGAAGGGAAACCCGTACCAGTTCCCTCAATCTATCCTGAAACAGATGAAGAGAAGCGTTTATTTGAAACTGGGCCAGCAAGACGAGAGCACCGTAAACAAAAACGTGCATTGCCGCATTAAGGAAAAAGGGAACTCCAAATGAGTTCCCTTTTTTATTTTACATATTTAGTTCATTGACAACATTAATGAGCGAGTCGGAAGAAGAAGAGACTAGTGTAGCACCTTGCGATAATTCAGTGATTAAATTAGATATAGCTGAAATATCTCTAGATGTATTTACGTATTGCTGCTGAATGCCAGAAACTGCATCAGCAATATCATTAAATGACTTGGATAAACATTCTTGTGTATTGACACTATGTTGAATTTTTTGATCAACATTAGTAACTGAATTAGCCATAGTCGTAATATTACTTTCTGTTTCCTTAATAAGGTGAGAAACATTTTGGACGGCATTTTTTGTTTCCTCCGCAAGTTTACGAACTTCCTCAGCCACTACTGCAAAACCTTTCCCATGTTCTCCAGCTCGTGCAGCTTCAATAGAAGCATTTAATGCTAATAAATTGGTTTGATCAGCAATGCCTGTAACTAGCCCAACGATTTCAGAAATTTTTTGAGAAGAGGTACGTAGTTGGTTCATCGTTACCTCAAGACCATTGACACTTTGCAAAATAACTTGGATTAAATCATTTTGTTCTTTCAATTGCTGTTGGCCTCTTCTTGATTTTTCTTGTGTATCTGCTACGAAGTTCAATCCTTGCTTGGTTGCTACAGCAATATCATCTGTTTGTGAGGAAATCACTAATAATGATGCGGCTGTTTCTTCACTAATGGCATTAAGCTCTTCTGCAGTACTTTGGATCGTCGTTACAAGGGAATTTTTTGTTGCATCTGCTGCTGAGCGAATACGTTCTTCCTCTTTTTCATATGCCTCAATCACGAGTTGTTGCTCAAAATTAATGATTTTACAAAAAGCGTTTATAGCACGAATAGCATCTGTTTTAGAAATATCCACCTCGTTCACAAAGTTTGCAAAAGTAGTAGTGAGTGACTGGAATGAGGCAATATACCACTTTGACTGCAAGCCAATTCGAACGTGAGCCTCAGCAATGGCTTTTCGTTCAGCAATGTAGGCATCATTAATATGACTTTCAAAAATGTCACTTAAATGTTTATGTAACGTGATTTTCAAACGATCAATATGTGATGTTCTATTAATAATATCAAGTAAATCTTGGCTCAAATTAATGGCTACATAAAATTTCTCCACCATTTCAGGAATTAAGTCTTTAGCTAAAGGCTGTAGCTGCTTAATGATAGCTAAATCCTCAAGTGTTAAATTTAAAAGTTGTAATTGTTTTTGAAGATTGGGGTGGTTCAATACATCTAACTGTACACCGCTCTTAAAATTTTCAGGTGTTAATGTAATTGCGTAGCTAGAACTACTATTTTTTGAAAACCAACTCATTATTATTTGCTCCATTCTTAATATCCATAATAAATTGTAAGTAAATAAGCACTTTTGAAATTTGTTAGGTTTGTATATTTAATAAATAAATGGGATTAAATCTATTTTACTATTATTTGCTGAATATTTGGTTAAAAAATTGGATATTTCTTTATTTTTTTACTTTATTGTTAGTCCAAATGGTGAAGCGATGTAAATTTGAATTTAAAATAGGAAACCTGTAAAATACGAACTGTTTAGCAATCTAAAAATCGTACGAAAATAAAAAATGGAAGGAGGGGTGGTATGGAGAAAAAACGTTTTAAATTTGTTATTCCTGTCATGGTGATTGTTGCCATTGGTTCTGTTTATATGCTACGAAATTATCATGCTGAGGTACCAGATATTGAGCAATTATTAATTACCATATGTGCAGCTTTGGGATCAGGGGTATTAGCCTACTTTTTATTTCCACAGCAGGGTGATAATAAGATTGATGACAGAGGACCGTATTAATAGATTAAAAAAACTGCTCGTTTTCATTAAAACGAGCAGTCTTTTTATGGTTTAAACAGTTTAAACCAGCCTTTATGTTTAAAGACAGCCAACATAAAGATAACGATAATTATCATAATCCCAAGTACAATAAAATAGCTGTATTGCCCATGTAGCTCAGGCATGTTATCGAAATTCATCCCATACACACCAGCAATGAAGGTAAGTGGTATAAAGATAGTTGATACAATTGTTAAAGTCATCATAATGCCATTCATTCTGCTAGAACTCATAGCCATATAACTATCCCGCATGTCTGCTGTAAGCTCTCGATTAGATTCAACCATCTCTGTTAGCTTAAGTAGATGGTCGTAGATATCTCCAAAATAAGCTCTCTCCGATTTTTTTAGTGAGAAACGGTAAGAATTGAGAATGCGATATAAAAGATCACGCATTGGTAAAATAGTACGTCTTAAGTCAAGCAAGTCACTACGGAACTCGAAGACAATTTTCATGGCATTTACATTACTTTGGTATGTAAGTTCACCTTCTAAAGCATTTAGATGATCTTCAATTTTGTAAACGAGTGGAAAATAACTGTCAACAATTTTATCGATAGTTTGATACGTTAGGTATACAGTACCTCGCTCCCAATTCTTCGGTTGGTTTTCCAGCATCTTTTGCACCTTCTCTATCTCAGGGACAGGATTTTTATGGAAGGTTATGATGAATTTATTGGAGGCAAAAATATTAACCTCCTCCGCAGCTAACGTCTCTTCGTTTACCCGATGAATGACAAAGAAATGAAAATCATCATAAAAATCGAGCTTAGGACGCTGCAACCTCATTAAGCAATCTTCAATAGCGAGAGGGTGAAAGTGGAAAAATGTATCCAACAATGATTCCTCCTCGGCTGTAGGACAATTAAAATCAACCCAATACCATTCAAATTCTTGCTGATGTATCTCTTCTAATGGAAAATCCTTTAACAATTGTTGTTGCTTTGTAATGCCAATGGTGCTTATCACGGTTTTCACCTCAAATTATTTACTACAAAATAGTTAGCGCTCCTCTTTAAAGCATACCCAACCACCGAACAAAGTAGTGGCAAAAAATCTAGAAGGTTTAGTAAAACCCGCACTTTGTAAAAGTATTAAAATTTCTTCTTCACTCATAAAAGAAAGGGAACGAATGGATTTTTCCATCTCTGCTACATCGGATAAAGAAAGTCTAGTATGCTGTAGCCAATAAGAACGCCATAAATCAAATTGTAGTTCTGTTTCTAAAGAGCCTAGCTGACCATATTTTGAAACAAGGACAAATGGTGCTCCAGGTTTCAAATGTCTTGCTATTTCTGTTATTGTTTCGAGCTTTTCTTTATAATCATGAATAAAATGCAAGACGAGAACACAACTTGCCGCATCATACTGAGTAGAGGGCAGCGAAGCATCAAGTATTGTAGCCTGATGGAATGACATATCATTAGGAAGAGTGAGTAAACGCTCTTTAGCTATAGTAAGCATGGATTCTGATGGATCAATGCCAGTGAATGACCAGTGAGGTCTTCCTTCTGCAAGCTGTATAATTTCATTGCCACTTCCTGCTCCCACGACTAGCATGTTAGCATTTTCTGATAGCCTAGAATGATAAAAAGTTTGTATTAAACGTAGCATGGCATCATAACTAGGCAATGTACGGCGAATACCCTTTTCATATTCATTTGCTAATGTGTTGTTAAATTCCAACGCTCCTCACAGCCTTTCAAAAAAATTTTAAAAAATCTTTCTTAATGTGAAACTATTGCGGGTATAGTTCCGTAAATAGTAGTACATAAAACATAGAATAAAGTTCAAAGAAAGGGTTGATATATATGGAGACTAAATGGTCTAAAGTAATCATACACGCAAGTGCATTTTTTGCGCCATGGTTAGTGCCCATTATTTTCTTTTTAATTAGTTCGGATGAGGAAGTAAAGGCAATTTCTATTCAAGCACTGCTATTCCAAATTGTCATGGGTGTTTTAATTGCTATCTCTGTTGGTTTAAGCTTTGTCCTTATTGGCTTACCATTTTTAATCATTTTCGGCATTATGGTATTTGTGGTACCGATCATCGGTATCGTAAAAGCATTGTCTGATGAACCTTGGCGTTATCCAATTGTTGGTCGCTGGGTATAATTTTCATAGACGCAAGTATATGCTAGTTGCATATGCTTGCGTTTTTTCTATGACGAATAAGGGTACATTAGGTGTATAAGGAAATTATTAAACCGTAAACAAATGATCGAAAAAGGGCTCTTTTCGGCTCTTAAAAAGCCTTTTTCAAGACTTTCCACTTTTCTATGGGCGAAATCATTGCAATTTTTTTCAAGCGTTTTGTATAATATACTCAAAGAAAGTCAAAGATAGTCAAAGTCAGTGAAGCAAGCGAGGTGTATTCCTAAAATGCGTAATATATCAGACATCATAGAGGGTTACTTAAAGCAAGTACTTGAATTAGGTGGAGAAGGGCATATTGAAATTAAACGTAGTGAAATCGCTGATAAATTTCAATGTGTACCATCACAAATAAATTATGTTATTAATACAAGATTTACTGCCGAGCGGGGTTACCTTGTTGAGAGCAAACGTGGTGGTGGTGGATACATTCGAATTTTACGTGTCCGCGCGAATTCACAGATTGATTTAATCGACGATGTTCTCAGGCAAATTGAAGGTGGGGCATCACAAACAATGGCAGAAGATTTGGTTTATCGACTCATTGATGAGCAGGTAATTTCCAAGCGAGAAGCGAAATTAATGTTAGCAGCAATTGATCGCTCCACGATCGACTTGCATCTCCCCTTAAGAGATGTCATTCGATCAAAAATATTGCGAGCAATGCTGACAACAATAAAATATGAACAACAAAAATAGTGAGGTGATGGAAATGATATGCGAACATTGTAAACAACGTAATGCGACAGTTACAGTAACACAAGTTCAAAGTGGGCAAAAAGTAGAGCATCATTATTGTGACGTCTGCGCCTCACAATTCCATCCATTTCATGCAGAGTTTAAACAAGAGCCAGTATCTATTCAACAGTTATTGTCTAACTGGTTTGGCTCTCCTACATGGCAAAAGGTGGGGGAAAAACAACAGGTACAACCACAACAGCAAACATGCCCACAATGTGGATTTTCGTATAAGCAATTTTTAAAAGAAGGAAAATTCGGGTGCCCAAGCTGTTATGACACATTTGGAGATCATTTGCCAAAGCTTTTTAATCGTATTCAGGCAGGTCCACAACACATTGGAAAAATGCCTGGTGCTCGCAGTAATGTGTATGTTATTAAAAAGCAAATAGAAGATATCCGCAAGCGTATGAAATCCGCCGTAGATGAGGAACAGTTTGAAGAAGCGGCGAAGCTACGTGATGAAGTTAAAGAGCTAGAGAAGCATCTACAATTTGAAGGTGGTGATGTGACATGATGATTGAATCATTTTTAGAGCGTGCGACACCAACTTGGATGCATATCAAAGATGATTACTCAGATATCGTCATTAGTACACGGATCCGCCTTGCACGAAATTTAGATGGCTATCGTTTTCCATTAGCGTTTTCAGAAAATGAGGCACTGCAAGTGGAACAGGCCGTTACACATGCTGTCAGCGATAGCCCAACTCTTCAAAATGATTATGCTTATTTTGCTATAAAGGATTTAACCCCTTTACAGCGTCAAATTCTTGTAGAAAAGCATTTGATTAGCCCGCAACTGGCTAAAAAAGAGCAAGTGGGCTCTATACTACTCTCTGAAGACGAATCCGTTAGCATTATGGTGAATGAAGAGGATCATTTACGCATTCAATGTATGACAGCAAGTTTTCAACTTCAAAGTGCTTATGAACAAGCAAATAAGATTGATCGTATCCTAGAGAAAGTATTACCGTATGCTTTTCGAGATACTTTTGGTTATTTAACAAGCTGTCCAACGAATATTGGTACGGGTCTACGAGCATCCGTCATGATGCATTTACCCGCTCTTACATTAACTGGGCAAATGAATCAAATTATAAATGCCATGACACGCTTAGGAATGACTGTAAGAGGTATATATGGTGAAGGAAGCGAAAATTTAGGGAATGTTTATCAAGTGTCTAACCAAATTACACTTGGGAAGACAGAGGAAGATATTTTAGCAGATATACAAAGTGTCGCTGAAAAGATTATTCAAAAAGAGCGGCATGCAAGAGGTAAATTAATGGAAAAGGCAGAGCTTGCGCTAGAAGATCGCGTATATCGAGCTTTAGGTACCCTTACACATGCAAGAATTTTAACAAGTGAGGAAGCTGCTACTTGCCTATCTAATGTTCGTTTAGGAGTAGATTTACAATTGATTGATGGTATACAAACAACGACCTTAAATGAATGTGTTGTTAGTATGCAACCAGGTTTTTTACAGCACTATGCAGGTGAGGCATTACCACCTGCTGAGCGGGATCGTGTACGAGCGGAGATGCTTCGTGAGACATTATCTCAAGAACATGCGAATAAGCCTATAAATGGGGAAAAAGGAGAGGATTTATATGATGTTTAATCGTTTTACACAACGCGCGCAAAAAGTATTACAGCTTGCTCAGGAAGAGGCTATTCGTTGGAAGCACGAATCTATCGGTACAGAGCATATTCTATTAGGGCTTATACGTGAAGGCGGCGGTATTGCTGCGAAAGCGTTAGAAGCCATTGATATTAGTCCTCAAATGATTGAAGCTGGCATTGAAGAATTAGTTGGTAAAGGCAAAGAAGATGTCGGTCCAATCGTTCATTATACACCAAGAGCTAAAAAAGTAATTGAATTATCTGTTGATGAGTCACGTAAACTAGGTCACTCCTATATCGGTACAGAGCATCTATTATTGGCGCTTATACGTGAGGGTGAGGGCGTGGCAGCTCGCGTTTTAAACAATGCGGGAGTCGGTTTAAATAAAGCTCGCCAGCAAGTATTATTGCTATTAGGTAATAATGATAATGCACAATCTGGTCAACAAGCAGCCCAAGCTGCCAATACACCAACATTAGATAGCCTAGCACGTGATTTAACACAAATTGCACGTGAAGGTACTTTAGACCCTGTTATTGGCCGAAGCAAGGAAATTACACGAGTTATTGAAGTTTTATCGCGTCGTACGAAAAATAACCCTGTATTGATTGGTGAGCCAGGTGTTGGTAAAACAGCGATTGCTGAAGGATTGGCACAGCAAATTATTAATAACGAGGTGCCAGAAATCCTTCGTGACAAACGTGTAATGACACTAGATATGGGGACAGTTGTTGCAGGTACAAAATATCGTGGAGAATTTGAAGATCGTTTGAAAAAAGTGATGGATGAAATTCGCCAAGCAGGCAACATCATTTTATTTATTGACGAATTGCATACATTAATTGGTGCGGGCGGTGCTGAAGGTGCGATTGATGCATCAAATATCTTAAAACCTTCTTTAGCACGTGGGGAGCTTCAATGTATTGGTGCCACAACACTTGATGAGTATCGCAAGTACATTGAAAAGGATGCGGCCTTAGAGCGTCGTTTCCAACCAATCCAAGTGGATGAGCCGACAGTGGAAGAGGCTATTCTAATTATTCAAGGCTTACGCGATCGTTATGAAGCGCATCACCGTGTGAAAATTACAGATGAAGCGATTGAAGCAGCGGCAAAAATGAGTGATAGATATATTTCTGACCGATTCTTACCAGATAAAGCGATTGACTTAATCGATGAAGCAGGTTCTAAAGTACGCTTACGCTCATTCGCAGTACCACCAAACTTAAAGGCGCTTGAGGATAAGCTTGAAAATGTTCGTTCTGAAAAAAATGCAGCCGTATCAGGTCAAGAATTTGAAAAGGCAGCAGCGCTAAGAGATACAGAGCAAAAGCTGAAGGATGAAATTGAAGCTACTCGAAAAAATTGGAAAGAAGAGCAAGGTAAAGCCGAATCTAAAGTGACTGTGGATGATGTAGCAGCAGTTGTATCAATGTGGACAGGAATCCCAGTAGCTAAAATTGCTTCTGAAGAATCTTCGAAGTTATTACAGCTTGAAGAAGAGTTACACAAACGTGTAGTAGGGCAAGGAGAAGCAGTAGAAGCGATTTCTCGTGCAATACGTCGTGCAAGAGCAGGCTTAAAAGATCCAAAACGACCAATTGGCTCATTTATCTTCTTAGGACCTACAGGCGTTGGTAAAACAGAGCTTGCAAGAGCACTTGCTGAGGTAATGTTTGGCGATGAGGATGCGATGATTCGTGTTGACATGTCCGAGTACATGGAGAAACATTCGACTTCTCGTTTAGTAGGTTCACCTCCGGGCTATGTAGGCTTCGATGATGGTGGCCAACTGACAGAGAAAGTTCGCCGTAAGCCATATTCAGTCGTTTTATTAGATGAAATTGAAAAGGCACACCCTGATGTATTCAATATTCTATTGCAAGTGCTTGAAGATGGTCGTTTAACAGACTCTAAGGGACGTGTAGTAGACTTCCGCAATACAGTGGTCATTATGACTTCAAACGTTGGTGCGGATGCATTAAAATACCAAAAGAACCTTGGTTTCAATGTAGGTGGTGCAGAGTCTAAGCATAAAGACATGAAAGGTACGATGTTAGAAGAATTGAAAAAAGCATTCCGTCCAGAATTCTTAAACCGTATCGATGAAATGATTGTCTTCCACGCATTAGAAAAAGAGCACTTAAAAGAAATCATTGCGATGATGGGCAATGCTTTAACAAAACGCTTGCAAGAGCAAGACATTTCGTTAGAGCTGACTGATGCAGCACTTGAAAAAATTGCTGAAGAAGGCTATGACCCTCAATATGGTGCTCGTCCTTTACGTCGTGCATTACAAAAACAAGTAGAGGATCGATTATCAGAAGAATTACTAAAGGGTAATGTAGAAAAGGGTAATCAGGTTGTCATTGATTACGTAAACGATGAGTTTGTTGTAAAGAAAAAAGAGGGAGTTTCCATCTCTAAATAATTTCAAGGAAAGACAGTAAGGCTTTAAGTGCCAAGCTGTCTTTTTTTCTGTACAATTAAGGATAAGAACAAATATTCGAGGTGAAAGCAATTTGGCAAAGAAAAAAACGAAATTTGTATGTTCAGGCTGTGGCTATGAATCTGCTAAATGGATGGGAAGATGCCCTGGGTGTGGTGAATGGAATAAAATGGTAGAAGAAGTAGAAATGGTTGCAAAAGGCCCACGTGGAGCATTTCAACATTCTGCTACAGTTACTCAAAAGGCAATCCCGATTATCCAAGTGGAAGCTACTGAAGAATCGCGCGTAGCAACAGAAATGGGCGAACTCAATCGTGTATTAGGCGGTGGCATTGTACCTGGTTCTCTAGTATTAATTGGGGGTGATCCTGGAATAGGGAAATCAACATTACTATTACAGGTTTCCGCATTACTCTCGAATAAAGGGCATCGCGTACTTTATATTTCTGGAGAGGAATCTATTCGTCAAACGAAATTACGAGCAGAGCGTTTAGGAGTGATTTCTCAAGAGCTCTACATATACTCCGAAACAAACCTAGAGTTTTTAAACCAAACCATTGATGAAGTACAACCTAAATTTGTCATTGTGGATTCCATACAAACGGTCTTTCATCCAGAAGTAACAAGCGCCCCAGGTAGTGTCTCACAGGTTCGTGAATGTACAGCCGAGCTGATGCGAATCGCTAAAACAAAAGGTATTGCTATTTTTCTAGTAGGGCATGTCACAAAAGAGGGACAAATTGCAGGGCCACGTATTTTAGAGCATATGGTGGATACTGTACTGTACTTTGAAGGGGAGAGACATCATAATCATCGTATTTTACGAAGCCAAAAAAACCGCTTCGGATCTACAAATGAAATTGCTATATTTGAAATGCTTCAAGGTGGGTTAAAGGAAGTTCTAAACCCTTCTGAGTTATTTTTACAGGAGCGTTCACAAGGTGCGGCGGGGTCAACTATTGTAGCCTCAATGGAGGGGACAAGGCCAATCCTTGTTGAAATTCAATCCTTAGTTACGCCTACGAGCTTTAACTATCCTAAACGTATGGCCACAGGTGTCGATCAAAACCGAGTACAATTGCTAATGGCTGTACTAGAAAAGCGTATGGGTCTCATGCTACAAGCTCAGGATGCATATATTAAAGTTGCTGGTGGTGTCAAGCTGGATGAGCCAGCAATAGATTTAGCGGTGTTGACAAGCATTGTATCTAGTTTTAAGGATCAGGCAGTGCGTGCAACGGATTGCTTTATTGGTGAGGTCGGACTGACAGGTGAGGTCCGTCGGGTATCACGTATAGAACAGCGAGTCATTGAAGCGGCGAAGCTTGGATTTAAAAGAGCTTTCATTCCTTCTTCGAATATTGGTGGTTGGGAATTTCCGCAGGGAATTGAAATTGTTGGTGTAGAAACGATAAAAGATGCACTAAATGCATGCTTTAGAGAGTTATAAAGGAGGTTGTGCATGTTGGATATTATTCTGACATGCATTTTCCTTCATTTTTAATGCTAATATCGGAAACTCATATAAAAGAATAAACGTCCTAAATAATAGCTGATGAATGAATAAAGGATTTCATCTAGTACGAACAAAATAGAAGTTTGTAAAATTTTGTCTAACTATCTTATCCTTGTTTCACAACATCAAAAATAATGAGATTTTGACTGAGCTCATGAAAGATTTTCTACCGTAAACTATGTATAATCTTAACTAACAATTAGGAGGTGACAGCTTGTGAAAAAATTTGTTCAAATTGCGTTTTTACTGATTGGAGGAGCATTGGGCCTTGTTTTCTTACCGCCATTATACGAATTGCTTCATTTATCATCTAATCCTTGGCTAGATAATCCTTATGTATCAGTAGCTCTAGGCGCACTTTTACTGTTTACACTATCTTTTGCATTTTCCGATTACTTTGTAAGGCTCATTAGCTGGATGGAAGAAGTTCTGTTTAAGGTTCCTATCGGAGATTTATTATTTGGTACGTTTGGTTTAATAATTGGGTTGATTGTCGCTTACTTTTTAGGCTTTGCCATTGATAGTGTACCATTCCCTATTATTTCGGAAGTATTTCCAATTATCCTGTCATTTGTATTAGGGTATTTAGGGTTCCGTCTAGGTTTTAGAAAAAGAGATGAGCTCATACAGCTTTTTACATTACGTAGTACCAATACGAAGAAAAAAGCTGCTGAAGGTGCTGAAGCTCAAGAGGTTCGTGGAAGCTACAAACTGCTAGATACAAGTGTAATTATTGATGGTCGTATTGCTGATATTTCTGAAACAGGCTTCATTGAGGGTATATTAGTTGTACCTCAATTTGTGCTCACAGAGCTTCAGCATATAGCTGATTCATCTGATACCTTAAAGCGCACAAGAGGTCGGCGTGGTTTAGATATTTTAAAAAAATTACAAGATGAGCGTAAGACAAAAGTTGAAATTACGGACGAGGATTTTGAAGATGTACAAGAGGTAGATTTAAAGCTTGTCCGTCTTGCAAAAAAAATGGGCAATGATACATGCATCGTTACCAATGATTTTAACCTGAATAAAGTCTGTGAGCTCCATCATGTAAAAGTGTTAAATATCAATGATTTAGCGAATGCAGTGAAACCTGTAGTTATACCAGGTGAAGATATGCAGGTTGTGGTTATAAAGGATGGCAAAGAGCATAACCAAGGAGTTGCCTATTTAGATGATGGTACGATGATAGTGGTTGAAGGTGGTCGTAGTTATATCGGACAGGCAATTACAGTTACAGTTACTAGTGTGCTGCAAACATCGGCAGGTCGTATGATATTTGCTAAGCCGAAGGACGATTAGGATGTGGGGAAATGCAATATGAAGTGGTTCTACCTGCTGCCGGAAGTGGAAAGCGTATGGGTGCAGGGCAAAATAAATTATTTTTAAAGCTTTTAGAGAAACCTATTCTGGTACACACGCTAGAAGTGTTTCAACAAGATCCCGCTTGCACAGGTATTTGGCTCGCTGTAAAACCAGAAGAACGTGGATTTATTCAAAAAATGCTAGAGGACTATAGGATTACCAAAGTGAAGGGTTTACCTGATGGGGGTGCTGAGCGACAGCATTCGGTTCATTCGTGTATGAAAGAGATGCAACAGGTAGATATTGTGCTTGTCCACGATGCAGCACGCCCGTTTATTACGCATGATATCATTGCAAAGCTTGTACAGAACGCGCATCATCACGGTGCAGCAATTGCAGGGGTTCGTGCGAAAGATACGATGAAAAAAGTATCAATGAATGGCATTATAGAGGAAACGGTTGATCGAGAAAGCCTTTGGATGGTACAAACTCCACAAGCATTCCGTTTTGAATTAATTATGGAAGCGGAGGACGTAGCTGAAAAAGTAGGTTTTCTTGGGACAGATGAGGCAATGCTAATGGAGCGTCTCGGACATCAGGTACACATCGTAGAAAGTAGTTATGAAAATGTAAAAATGACAACACAAGAAGACTTAGTATTTGGTGAGGCAATCTTGCGTAAGCGTGGATCATTCAATCATTAGGAAATATTATTTATAGAGGCTATTCATTCGTAGTTTGTTAAGGATGGATAGTCTTTTTTATTTGTTTTGTTTGGTAAAAATTATATGGTCAGAATGCCTTATTGCTTCGTAATCTGTTCATCCATATATGTATGATAATAATGACATAACTGCTAGTCGAATTAGAAACGAAGGCGTAGAAGAGAATAAAAAGTTGGAATGCTCCAATAAAGTGGATTTTATCCATGTGTGATCGTTTTACGTGTAAAATGAAATAGTGGATATATGATTAATAAGGTAATAGAATAGATGAAAAGATGTGAGGGGTGTTTATTGTGTCATTAAATGATTGGTTAAATCAAAAGGTTCCAGAAATTACAGGTTCATTAACTAGTATAAATAAACAGTACATCGACGTTGACAACTCAATAGGCTTTGATGGACGAGATCGGGTTATAAAAATAATAGATAATTTCCATGAGGTGCTGTTTCCTGGCATTTATATGACAAGACCTATTGATGAAACAAGGGTGAACGTAGTTTGCAGTAATAAGCTGCGTGAAACAGCATTAGATTTGCGGGATATTATCGAAAAAGTATTATTTTATAATATGGAGGATAGTGATCCTGCCAATTGCGAGAAGTATTGCCGTGAACAAGCAGACAAAATTGTTATGAATTTGATTAATCGATTTCCTGCCATTCGCCAAGTGCTACAAACAGATATTCAAGCGGCATATAATGGTGACCCAGCAGCTCTTTCCACAGAGGAAATTTTGCTAAGCTATCCATCTATTGTAGCTGTTTATATTCACCGCATCGCACATGAGTTATACGAAATGGGTGTACAAATTGTGCCTCGAATTATGTCAGAATATGCGCACCGATTAACGGGTATCGATATTCATCCAGGGGCTACAATAGGAGAATCATTCTTTATTGACCACGGAACAGGTGTCGTTATCGGTGAAACTTGTACTATCGGTAAGAATGTAAAAATTTATCAAGGTGTAACATTAGGTGCACTAAGCTTCCCATTGGATGAAAATGGTAATCCAATTAAGGGCATTAAACGTCATCCGAATATTGCCGACAATGTTGTCATTTATGCTGGTGCTACTATCTTAGGGGGCGAGACGACGATTGGGCACGATTCCGTTTTAGGAAGTAATATTTGGCTAACACACTCTGTTCCCCCTTATTCACGTGTTTATAATTCACAGCCATCTCCGAATATTAGCAACAGTCAAATGAAAAATATAGAGTATCATATTTAAAGAATGTGGGGCAGTCTAGAGAGTGTAGCTTTCTAAACTGCCCATTACTGCTATAGGAGGATAATTATTAAAGCGCTTTTCAAACAACCTAGGGCAAATTTTGATATGATAATGATAAATATTAATTAAAGGAAGATGAATATGTTTCGAATTGGACAAGGTTTTGACGTACATGCATTTGAAGAAGGTCGTCCATTAATTATTGGTGGCATTACCATTCCGCATGAAAAAGGACTAGTAGGACATTCAGATGCGGATGTTCTCTTACACACTGTCACAGATGCGGCTCTAGGAGCAATTGGAGAAGGGGATATTGGCCGTCATTTTCCAGATACAGACCCTGCATTTAAGGACGCGGACTCAGCAAAATTATTAGAGTACATTTGGAAGATCGTTGAGAATAAGGGTTATTCTCTAGGTAATGTCGATTGTACCATTATGGCACAGCGTCCTAAAATGGCCCCCTATATTGGACAGATGCAACAACGTATCGCTGAATTATTACATGCAGAGCCTTCACAGGTAAATGTTAAAGCAACTACAACTGAACGATTAGGTTTTACAGGTCGCGAGGAAGGTATTGCGACAATGGCAACAATTCTATTGATCAAGAAATAAATGTGGATGAACCCCGCTTTTATTTCCTGTAACAGAGTGGTAAAATGAACAAAGTCAATTTTTGATCGAAAATTTAGGAGGCTTTTAATTATGACGAAAGAAGTTCGCGTTCGTTACGCGCCATCTCCAACAGGTTATTTACATATCGGTGGAGCGCGTACAGCATTATTCAATTATTTATATGCAAAACATCATAACGGTAAATTCATTGTACGTATTGAAGATACGGATATTGAACGTAATGTAGAGGGCGGAGAAGCATCTCAGCTAGATAACCTAAAATGGTTAGGTATTGAATATGATGAGTCCATTGATATTGGTGGACCTTATGCGCCTTATCGTCAAATGGAACGTCTTGATATTTATAAAGAGCACGCTGAAAAACTATTAGAACAAGGTGTAGCCTACAAGTGTTTCTGTTCTTCTGAAAAGCTTGAAGCATCTCGTGAAGAACAAAAAGCAAGAGGTGTAGCTGCTCCTACTTATGATGGTACATGTCGCCACTTATCAGCAGATGAAATCGCTGCTAAAGAAGCGGCAGGTGAGCCATACACAATCCGTATGCGTGTACCTGAAAATGTAACATACGAATTTGAAGATTTAGTTCGTGGACAAGTTACCTTTGAGTCTAAAGATATTGGTGATTGGGTACTTGTAAAAGCAAATGGTATTCCAACATATAACTATGCAGTTGTTTTAGATGATCACTTTATGGAAATCTCTCACGTTTTCCGCGGTGAGGAGCATTTATCGAATACACCAAAGCAAATGATGATTTTTGATGCATTTGGTTGGGAATATCCACGCTTTGGACATATGACATTAATTATTAACGAAAACCGTAAAAAACTATCTAAGCGTGATGAATCGATTATTCAATTTGTTACGCAATATAAAGATTTAGGTTATCTTCCTGAAGCGATGTTTAACTTCTTTGCGCTACTTGGTTGGTCTCCAGAGGGAGAAGAAGAGATTTTCTCAAAAGAAGAATTTATCAAAATTTTTGATGAAAAACGTCTTTCAAAATCACCATCTATGTTCGATAAACAAAAGCTAACATGGATGAATAATCAATATATTAAAAAGTTGTCTTTGGAAGAAGTTGTAGCTTTATCTTTACCACATCTACAAAAAGCAGGCTTATTACCTGAAGAGCTTACTGCAGAGCAACATGCTTGGGCGACGGATTTAATCGCACTTTATCATGACCAAATGAGCTTTGGTGCAGAAATTGTCGAATTATCTAGCCTATTCTTTAACGACCATATTGAATATGATGAAGAAGCAAAAGAGGTTTTAGCAGGAGAGCAAGTACCTGAAGTAATGGCGGCATTTAAAGCACAATTGGAAGAGCTAGAAGAGTTTACACCAGATGCGGTAAAAGCTGCGATTAAAGCTGTACAAAAGACAACTGGTCATAAAGGTAAAAATCTGTTCATGCCAATCCGTGTTGTGACAACAGGTGAAACACATGGACCAGAGTTGCCGAACGCCATTTGTTTAATTGGTAAAGAGAAAGCAATTGACCGTGTAGAAAAATTTGCACAATAAAGATAAATTTATTGACAATTCATTCTTTCGTTGTAAAATGTATTTACATTGAAAAAGCGTTGATAAGGAGAAGTAAGTGGCGCATGCTCTTAAGAGAGGACCATCATCGGCTGAAAGTGGTCTGAGCCTAGGCAAAACTGAAATGCACCTTTGAGCATAAAGCTGAACGAGAGTAGGCTTTATCGAGTCATCCCCGTTAATGGATGTCCAAAGTGGAAGACCTTTTGTCTTCAATCAGAGTGGAACCACGCAAATCGAGCGTCTCTGTCATTCCTTTTAGGAGTGATAGAGGCGCTTTTTTTATTCAACAGAAAAGGAGAGTGAAATACAATGGGTATTCAAATTTTTAACTCATTAACACGACAAAAGGAAACCTTTGTACCGCTAGAAGAGGGCAAGGTAAAAATGTATGTCTGCGGTCCTACGGTTTATAACTATATCCATATTGGGAATTCACGTCCTGTAATTGTTTATGATACAGTACGTCGTTATTTTCAGTATAAAGGCTATGATGTAAAGTTTGTTTCCAATTTTACGGATGTAGACGATAAAATTATTAAAGCAGCAAATGAGCTTGGTGAAGAAGTACACGAATTAACAGAGCGTTTTATTGCAGCCTATTTTGAAGATGTTACAGCACTGGGATGCAAAAAGGCAGATGTTCATCCACGTGTGACAGAGCATATGGACGATATCATTCAATTTATTCAAGTGCTAATTGAAAAGGGCTACGCTTATGAGTCTGCTGGAGATGTGTATTACCGTACTCGTAAATTTGATGGCTACGGTAAATTATCACACCAATCAGTTGACGATTTAAAAATCGGTGCTCGTATTGAAGCGGGCGAGAAAAAAGATGATGCGCTAGATTTTGCTTTATGGAAAGCTGCTAAGCCAGGTGAGATATTCTGGGAAAGCCCATGGGGAGATGGTCGTCCAGGGTGGCATATTGAGTGTTCTGTAATGGCTCGTGAACATTTAGGAGATACTATTGATATTCATGCTGGTGGGCAGGATTTAACTTTCCCTCACCACGAAAATGAAATAGCTCAATCAGAGGCACACAATGATAAAACATTTGCGCGTTATTGGATGCATAACGGGTATATTAATATTGATAATGAAAAGATGTCCAAATCTCTTGGGAATTTTATTCTTGTGAATGATATCCGTAAACAAATTGACCCGCAGATATTGCGTTTCTTCATGCTATCTGTCCATTATCGTCATCCAATTAACTTTGCGAAGGACCTAGTAGAAGCTGCTGCGTCAGGTTTAGAGCGCATTCGTACAGCATACAACAATGTGAAGCATCGCCTTACGACTACTGTAAGCTTAGGTGATCATTCAGAAGAATGGCTGAACAAAATTGCGGAACAGAAAGCGCATTTTGAAGAGGCAATGGATGATGATTTTAATACAGCCAACGCTATTTCTGTATTATTTGAAGTAGCTCGTATTGCTAATATTTACTTAAATGAAGCCAATACTTGCAAGAAGGTATTAGAAACCTTTATTGAAACCTTTGAAGTACTAGGTGACGTCTTAGGTATTGAATTTGCAAAAGAAGAAGAACTATTAGACGAAGAAATTGAAGCATTACTACAAGAGCGCGTCGAGGCACGTAAAAATCGTGATTTTGCTCGCTCTGATGAGATCCGTGACCATTTGCAAGCCCAAGGTATCATTTTAGAAGATACACGACAAGGAACTAGATGGAAACGAGGGTAATTAAGTTGGATAAACTTCGCAATGAAGATGTTAAACAATTAAAAGCGCTGGCGTTAGCCTATATGGGTGATGCCGTATTGGAACAAAAGGTCCGAGAATATTTGCTACGCTCTGGTCGTGTTAAACCAAACACACTACATCGAGAGGCAACTCGCTACGTCTCAGCAAAAGCGCAATCGATGATCGTTCATCGCATGATGGATGAAAATTATTTAACAGAGGAGGAATTGGCTGTGTTCCGCCGTGGACGCAATGCCAAATCCGGCTCTGTACCAAAAAATACGGATGTCCAAACCTATCGTAATAGCTCAGGCTTTGAGGCGGTGCTTGGTAGTTTATATTTATTGAATGAACTAGAACGCGTCTACGAAATCATTGCATATGCTATTCAAATAATCGAGGAATCAAAAGGAGTGTCTAAATAATGGCAGAACAGAATGGTGAAATTATTGCCGGTAAAAACCCAGTGTTAGAAGCACTTCGTTCAGGCCGCGATATGAATAAAGTATGGATTGCAGAAGGAGTAAAAAAATCTGGCGTCAATGAACTGCTAGATTTAGCCCGTGAACGTGGTGTCATAGTTCAATTTGTCCCAAAAAAGAAAGTTGACCAATTATCAAGTGCTAATCATCAAGGTATCGTTGCTTCTGTTGCCGCTTATAAGTATGCTGAACTAGAGGATTTATTTGCAGCCGCAGCTAATAAACAGGAAGATCCTTTTTTCTTAATCTTAGATGAGTTAGAGGATCCTCATAATCTAGGGTCTATTATGAGAACGGCTGATGCTATAGGAGCACATGGTATTATTATTCCTAAGCGCCGATCAGTGAGTCTAACAGCAGTAGTGGCAAAGGCATCTACAGGAGCGATTGAACACGTTCCAGTTGTACGTGTAAACAATCTTGCTCAAACTATAGATGAATTAAAAGAACGCGGTGTATGGATTGCAGGGACAGATGCAAAGGGATCTGCAGATTATCGAAAAATGGATGCAACATTACCATTAGCCATCATTATCGGTAGTGAGGGCAAAGGGATGGGGCGTTTATTAAAAGAAAAATGCGATTTTTTATATCACTTACCGATGGTTGGGCATGTCACATCACTGAACGCATCAGTAGCAGCGGCTTTATTAATGTACGAAGTGTATCGTAAACGTCAAGAAGCGATTGAATAACAATGAAAAACATTTTGCTTGTTGATGGCTATAATATGATTGGATCTTGGAAAGAGCTGCGGCCATTGCGTGATACAAATTTTGAGGATGCGCGAAGAAGGTTGATAGAACTCATGGCTGAATATAAAGCGGCAATGGGTTGGCGCGTAATTATTGTTTTTGACGCCCATCTTGTACCAGGAGTAGAGCAATCTTATATAGAAAATGATGTAGAAGTCATTTATACACGAAAAAATGAAACAGCAGATGAACGTATTGAAAAAATGACACATGAATTAAAGGCTAGAAATGTACAAATTCATGTAGCAACTTCTGATATGGCAGAGCAAAGTGTTATATTTGGGAATGGTGCCTTAAGGAAATCGGCTAGAGAGCTAGAAATTGATACAAGTATTATTCAACATAAAATTACTCATGATGTGAAGCGGAAGCAAGAAAGTAAGCCGCCTTCTCGTATAGAATTAAAGCCAGATGTTGCGCTCGCCTTTGAAAAATGGCGACGAGGGTTGAAATGATTGATTGACGCATATTTTCCAATTCCGTTATACTGTTTCTAATTATCTGTTGTGGCTGAGGTGATACCATGTTTAAAAATAGCATTGTACAAGTGACACAAGATTTTGAACGATTCAATGATGAAGAGCTTATTGAAATGGTGCATCAAGGTAATACAGATGCGTTGGATTATTTAATTACAAAATACCGTTTGTTAGTAAGAGCGAAGGCAAGATCCTATTTTTTAATCGGAGCAGATAAGGAAGACATTGTACAAGAGGGCATGATAGGCTTATATAAAGCGATTCGTGATTTTAAAGGAGATAAGCTTGCATCATTCAGAGCTTTTGCAGAGTTATGTATTACAAGACAGATTATCACAGCTATTAAAACAGCAACTAGGCAAAAGCATATACCTCTAAATTCCTATATCTCTTTGGACAAGCCTATATTCGACGAAGAGTCAGACCGAACGCTTATGGATGTACTAACGGGTGCTATTATGGATGATCCAGAAGAATTGATGATTCATAGAGAAGAGTTTGGATATTTAGAAGAAAAGATGAGTGAGATTTTAAGTGAATTAGAGCTACAAGTTTTAGCCTTATATCTAGACGGTCAGTCTTATCATGAAATTTCTGCCAAATTAAATCGTCATGTGAAATCTATCGATAATGCATTGCAGCGGGTAAAACGTAAATTAGAACGTCATTTAGTCCTTGAGGAAATGTCTTAGCCCATTTAGGCCTTTATTGACATTGACAAATATAGGTGTTAGTCTTAAAAAGACAAAGTGCCGAAAAAGGTGATTATATGGCAAAAAAAGTCGTGCTAAATTGTGAGAAATGTGGTTCGAGAAATTACACGTTCCCAGCTAAAGAAGGTTCAACTGTACGTCTCGAATTAAAGAAATTTTGCTCGCATTGCAATGAACATACAATGCATAAACAAACGCTATAAAATGATATGTAAATAGACAGATTTGATTGATTCGGAGGTTAAGCTAGAATGGGCAAGATCAAAAGCTTTTTCAGCGATGTAATGTCAGAAATGCGCAAAACAAGCTGGCCGAAAAGTAAAGAACTGACGAAATATACAGTCGTTGTAATTTCAACTGTTGTCATTATGGCTTTATTTTTTGTGTTAGTTGACTTAGGTATTTCATCATTATTCCGCTGGTACTTAGATTTATAATTTAGTAAATAGCATATTTTTGAAATAGCCCGTCCATTGCAATAACGGGTTTTTTCGTTTGTTTTATCTTCATTCATTCAGCAGAAAACCCCATCTAATGGGATCGGTGGGATGGGTGAAGTGAAGCGCAAAGCAGTAAAATCTCCTCATTATGATAAATACTACTAGGAGAGTATGATAGTAGCGATAGATGACTATGCTAGTTTCGGTATATATCATCGAGCTTTCGCAAGTAATTAGCGAAAGCTATATTTTTCTAATGAGATGTTTGTGAAAAGAGTAAAAATGCATTGAGCGTATCGCGATTCATTTTCACTTTTATTTGTAAGGGAGGGACGGACGAGGAGTCCTAGTAGTTATGGAGAAAAATTGGTATGTTGTTCATACGTATTCAGGGTATGAAAACCGTGTAAAAGCAAACCTAGAGAAACGTGTAGAAACAATGGGAATGCAAGATAAAATCTTCCGTGTGATTGTTCCTGAGCATGAAGAAACAGAAATGAAAGATGGAAAAAAACGTACAATGATGCGTAAAGTTTTCCCTGGTTATGTGTTAGTAGAGTTAATCATGACAGATGATTCTTGGTATGTAGTTCGAAATACGCCTGGTGTTACGGGCTTTATCGGTTCATCTGGTGGAGGAGCAAAACCAACACCGTTATTACCTGAAGAAGCAGATCGTTTACTACAACAAATGGGTATGACTGATAAAGTTGTAGAAGTGGACATTTCTGTTGGTGAAGCAGTAGAAGTATTAGAAGGGCCGTTTGCTCATTTCCAAGGACGTGTTGAAGAAATTGACACAGAAAAAGGTAAAATTAAAGTGACGGTTGATATGTTTGGTCGCGAAACGATTATGGAGCTAGATTTCGAACAAGTTCAAAAATTATAGTTCTAACATTAGAACATTACATGCTAATTGGTAGATGTTTCGCAGATTTTGTTAATTACTACTTGCTTAAAAAAATTAAAAGTGGTATCATTTCATAGGTCAGACTGTCATACTTTTGTTTGACGTCTGTAATGATAATTTTAATGTTATCGGCACTTAGCTGACAGACAGATATTGAGTGGGAGGGGCAACCCAATTACCACATCACGGACTTAAGGAGGTGTGTCTCGTGGCTAAAAAAGTTATTAAAGTTGTTAAACTTCAAATCCCTGCTGGTAAAGCTAACCCAGCTCCACCGGTTGGTCCTGCATTAGGTCAAGCGGGTGTGAACATCATGGGATTCTGTAAAGAATTTAATGCGCGTACTGCTGATCAAGCTGGTCTTATTATCCCAGTTGAAATTTCAGTATTCGAGGATCGTTCTTTCACTTTCATTACAAAAACTCCACCTGCAGCAGTTCTACTTAAAGTAGCAGCTGGTATCCAATCTGGATCTGGTGAACCAAACCGTAAAAAAGTGGCAACGGTTAAACGTGATAAAGTTCGCGAAATCGCTGAAACTAAAATGCCAGACCTTAACGCTGCTTCAGTAGAAGCTGCTATGTTAATGGTTGAAGGTACTGCACGAAGCATGGGTATTGTTATCGAAGACTAATCCCATTTACTTGATGTTTTGTTTTTTGGAAGGTTGCGAAGTTTCTTTGTGAACACGCAACCTTTATTCGTGGGAGGTAAAATCCGCTATAACCACAATCAAGGAGGAAATATATAATGGCTAAAAAAGGTAAAAAACTGCAAGATGCAGCAAAATTAATTGATCGTAACGCACTTTACACTGCACAAGAAGCAATCGAACTTGCTCAAAAAACTAGCACAGTAAACTTCGACGCTACTGTAGAAGTTGCTTTCCGCTTAGGTATTGATACTCGTAAGAACGACCAACAAATCCGTGGTGCAGTAGTACTACCAAACGGTACTGGTAAAACTCAACGCGTATTAGTATTTGCAAAAGGTGAAAAACTTAAAGAAGCTGAAGCAGCTGGTGCTGACTATGTAGGCGATGCAGAATACATCCAAAAAATCCAACAAGGTTGGTTTGACTTCGATGTAATCGTAGCAACTCCTGACATGATGGGTGAAGTTGGTAAACTTGGTCGTGTATTAGGGCCTAAAGGTTTAATGCCAAACCCTAAAACTGGTACAGTTACTTTTGATGTAACAAAAGCTATCGAAGAAATCAAAGCTGGTAAAGTAGAATACCGTGCTGATAAAGCTGGTATTATCCACGCTCCTATCGGTAAAGTTTCTTTCTCAGCAGAAAAATTAGTAGAAAACTTCTTAGCTGTTTTTGATGTAGTTCAAAAAGCAAAACCTGCTGCAGCTAAAGGTACTTACATGAAATCTGTAAATGTTACAACTACAATGGGTCCAGCGGTTAAAATTGACGCTTCTAACGTAGTAGTAAAATAATTTATATATATGTATTGACGATAGTGGCTATACGTGATACTATAGTTGCTGTTGTGAATTATCCATTTGTACCGTAGACAGTAGGAGTGACTTGTCACTTAATGTTCCTACCGAGGACATCGGAATTCAGATTCTTATTTAAAGATGATGACTTTCAGCCTCTGTGTCTATTTGACTCGGAGGCTTTTCTTTTGTCGGTATAAATGACCCATTCTAATAGGAGGTGTCATCATGAGCAAAGCAATCGAAAACAAACAAGTACAAGTTCAAGAGATTACTGAAAAATTCCAAGGCGCTGCTTCTGTAGTAGTTGTGGATTACCGTGGTCTTAATGTTGCACAAGTAACAGAGCTTCGTAAACAACTTCGTGAAGCTGGCGTTGAGTTCAAAGTTTACAAAAACACTTTAACTCGTCGTGCTGCTGAAGCTGCTGGCCTTGAAGGAATCAACGACGTATTAGTTGGTCCTAACGCAATTGCGTTCTCAAATGAAGATGTTGTAGCGCCTGCTAAAATCATCAACGAGTTCGCTAAGAAAAACGAAGCTTTAGAAATTAAAGCTGGTATTATTGAAGGTACTATTTCTTCTGTTGAAGATGTTAAAGCACTTGCAGAACTTCCATCACGCGAAGGTCTACTTTCTATGCTTTTATCTGTACTTCAAGCTCCAGTGCGTAACTTCGCACTTGCAACAAAAGCTGTTGCAGAACAAAAAGAAGAACAAGGCGCGTAATTTAGTACGCACTAATACTTCTGCGGCCTGATCGCAAAAAAATAAAACATTATCCAATTAGGAGGAAATTATAATGAATAAAGAGCAAATCTTAGAAGCTATCAAAGCTATGACAGTTCTTGAATTAAACGATTTAGTAAAAGCTATCGAAGAAGAATTCGGTGTAACAGCTGCTGCTCCAGTAGCAGTAGTTGCTGGTGCTGCTGCAGCAGCTGAAGAAAAAACAGAATTTGACGTAGTATTAGCATCTGCTGGTGCAGAAAAAATCAAAGTAATCAAAGTGGTTCGTGAAATCACTGGTTTAGGTCTTAAAGAAGCTAAAGAAGTAGTAGATAACGCTCCTAAAGCTCTTAAAGAAGGCGTTTCTAAAGATGAAGCTGAAGAAATCAAAGCTAAACTTGAAGAAGTTGGCGCATCTGTAGAAGTTAAGTAATCTCGCGTTACTTTTTAACAAAAGGAAAGCTCGTCATTTTGGCGAGCTTTTTTCTTCATTCTGAGGAGGCGTGAAAATGTCAGATCACTATTATACAAGTAAGCCTCAAACTGAAAGTAAACCACGTCACTGGACATTCAAGTTACTAGGGCATACGTTTTCATTCGAAACGGATGCAGGTGTATTTAGTAAAAGCGAAGTAGATTTTGGATCCCGTGTTTTAATAGACGCTTTTCAAATGCCTGATATTGATGGTGCGATTTTTGATGTAGGTTGTGGATACGGGCCGATAGGGTTATCGATTGCCAAAACTAATCCAGACCGTACCGTTTTTATGATGGATATTAATGAACGTGCAGTTGCGCTTTCGCAAAAAAATGCGCAAGTGAACGGTGTTCAAAATGTGCGAATATTTGTGAGTGACGGCCTATCGATGGTTGATAAAGATGTAGATGCAGCAGCTATCTTAACGAATCCACCAATTCGTGCGGGGAAGGAAACGATTTTCCGCTTTTACGATGGAGCTTACGATCGGCTAGTGTCTTCGGGTGAACTCTGGGTAGTCATTCAGAAGAAACAAGGAGCGCCATCGACAGTAAGTTACTTAGAAGAAAAGTTTTCAGAAGTCGATGTAGTAGAAAAGAAAAAAGGGTACTGGATAGTACGCGCAAAAAAATAAATGAAATATGTATAATTTATTGACTTGACAAATCGGCTATGATAATATGATACAATGCAAAAATATTATTTTGAGGTCGTATGCCCTTTTTGTATAGAATTGTTTTAATATGGGTATACTTGCCAAGATAAGTTTAGTTAACCGAAAATGAGATCTTTTTGAAGACTCGTTTTCTTTTTGTCTTTCGAAATCATACACTATTTGTATGATTTTGCAAAGACCTAATATCGCTTTATTGAGGGGTGAATGAGTTGACAGGTCAACTAGTTCAGTACGGACAACACCGCCAGCGTAGAAGCTTTGCGCGTATTAAAGAGGTGCTTGAGCTTCCAAATCTGATTGAGATTCAAACGGCGTCTTACGAGTGGTTCCTTGAAGAAGGTTTACGTGAAATGTTCCGTGACATTTCGCCGATCGAGGACTTTACAGGTAATCTTTCATTAGAATTCATCGATTATTCATTAGGTGAGCCTAAATATGATGTTGATGAGTGTAAAGAGCGAGATGTTACTTACGCAGCTCCATTACGTGTGAAAGTACGTCTTTACAACAAAGAAACAGACGAAGTGAAAGAACAAGATGTCTTCATGGGTGATTTCCCGTTAATGACAGAAACAGGTACGTTCATTATCAACGGTGCTGAACGTGTTATCGTTTCACAATTAGTTCGTTCACCAAGTGTGTATTTCCATGATAAAACTGATAAAAACGGTAAAAAAGGCTTTGGAGCTACAGTTATTCCAAACCGTGGTGCTTGGTTAGAGTATGAAACTGATGCGAAAGACGTAGTTTATGTGCGAATTGATCGTACTCGTAAGCTACCAGTAACAGTGTTACTACGTGCATTAGGTTTCGGTTCAGATCAAGAAATTATCGATATTATCGGTGATAACGAGTATCTGCGTAATACGTTAGAAAAAGATAACTCTGAAAGTACAGAAAAAGCGCTTTTAGAAATCTACGAACGTTTACGTCCAGGTGAGCCACCAACAGTAGAAAGTGCGAAGAGTTTATTATACTCTCGTTTCTTCGATGCTAAACGTTATGATTTAGCGAATGTTGGTCGCTACAAAATGAATAAAAAGCTTCACATTAAAAATCGTTTATTCAACCAAACGATTGCTGAAACGCTTGTAGATCCAGAAACAGGCGAAATTTTAGTAGAAAAAGGTACAGTACTAGATCGTCGTACTTTAGATAAAATTCTACCTTACCTAGAAGATTCATCAAAAGGTATTGGTTACCGCACTTTATCACAAGTCGGTGGAGTGCTTGAAGATGATGTAACCATCCAATCTATTAAGATTTATGCTCCAAAGGATGAAGCTCAAAAAGAAATTAATATCATTGGTAATGCGTACATTGATGAAGAAGTGAAGAATATTACACCTGCTGATGTTTTATCTTCAGTAAGCTATTTCTTTAACTTACTTTACCAAGTAGGTGCAACAGATGATATTGACCATTTAGGTAACCGTCGCCTACGTTCTGTTGGTGAGTTACTACAAAATCAATTCCGTATCGGTTTGTCTCGTATGGAACGTGTAGTACGTGAGCGTATGTCAATTAATGACACAGCTGCGATCGTACCACAACAATTAATCAATATCCGTCCAGTGATTGCGTCGATTAAAGAGTTCTTCGGAAGCTCTCAATTATCACAATTCATGGACCAAACAAACCCATTAGCAGAGTTAACGCATAAACGTCGTCTATCTGCATTAGGTCCTGGTGGTTTAACGCGTGAGCGTGCTGGCTTCGAAGTACGTGACGTTCACTACTCTCACTATGGTCGTATGTGTCCGATCGAGACACCAGAGGGTCCAAACATTGGGTTAATCAACTCATTATCTTCATTTGCCAAAGTTAATAAATTTGGCTTCATTGAAACACCTTATCGTCGTATTGACCACGAAACAGGTCGAGTAACGGAGCAAATTGATTATTTAACAGCTGATGAAGAAGATAACTACTATGTAGCACAAGCAAATTCACCGTTAAATCCAGATGGTACTTTTGTAAATGATGAAGTAGTAGGTCGTTTCCGTGGTGATAACACGGTATTCAATAAAGCGCAAATGGACTACATGGATGTATCTCCTAAACAAGTTGTCTCTGCAGCGACTGCATGTATACCATTCTTAGAAAACGATGACTCGAACCGTGCACTTATGGGTGCCAACATGCAACGTCAAGCAGTTCCACTACTTAACCCAGAAGCACCATTCGTTGGTACTGGTATGGAACATGTTGATGCGCGTGATTCAGGTGCAGCTGTAGTAGCGAAGTATGATGGTATTGTTGAGCACGTTGAAGCTCGCTCTATCCATGTACGCCGCATTGAAGTTGTAGACGGCAAAGAGGTTAAAGGCGATTTAACAAAATATAAATTACAGAAGTTCATTCGTTCTAACCAAGGTACTTCATATAACCAACGTCCACTTGTAAAAGTAGGCGAACGTGTGAAACCTCGTGACATTTTAGCAGATGGTCCATCAATGGAAAAAGGCGAACTAGCTCTTGGACGTAACGTACTGGTTGCATTCATGACTTGGAACGGCTTTAACTATGAGGATGCTGTTATTATGAGTGAGCGCCTTGTAAAAGACGATGTCTATACATCTGTTCATATCGAAGAATATGAATCGGAATCTCGTGATACAAAGCTTGGACCAGAAGAAATCACTCGTGATATTCCAAACGTCGGAGAAGATGCACTTCGTAACCTAGACGAACGTGGTATTATCCGTATTGGTGCGGAAGTACGTGACGGTGATATTCTTGTTGGGAAAGTAACGCCTAAAGGGGTTACAGAATTAACTGCTGAAGAGCGTTTATTACATGCAATCTTCGGTGAAAAGGCTCGTGAGGTTCGTGATACTTCATTACGTGTACCACACGGTGCTGGCGGTATCATTCTTGATGTTAAAGTATTTAACCGTGAAGATGGCGATGAATTACCACCAGGTGTTAACCAATTAGTTCGTGCTTATATTGTTCAAAAACGTAAAATTCGTGTTGGGGACAAAATGGCCGGACGTCATGGTAACAAAGGGGTTATCTCTCGTATCTTACCAGAAGAAGATATGCCATTCATGCCAGATGGCACGCCTGTTGATATCATGTTAAATCCACTTGGTGTACCTTCCCGTATGAATATCGGACAAGTTTTAGAGTTACACTTAGGTATGGCTTCTCGTTATCTAGGCGTTCACATGGCAACACCAGTATTTGATGGTGCTAATGAAGAAGACGTTTGGGAAACAATGGAAGAAGCTGGGATGAACCGTGACGGTAAAACAATCCTGTATGATGGACGTTCTGGTGAACCATTCGATAATCGTGTATCAGTAGGTATCATGTATATGATCAAACTTGCTCACATGGTTGATGATAAACTTCATGCACGTTCAACTGGTCCTTACTCACTTGTTACGCAACAACCACTTGGTGGTAAAGCGCAATTTGGTGGACAACGTTTTGGTGAAATGGAGGTATGGGCACTTGAAGCTTATGGTGCTGCGTATACACTTCAAGAAATCTTAACGGTTAAATCTGATGACGTTGTTGGTCGTGTGAAAACATATGAAGCCATCGTTAAAGGTGAAAGTGTACCAGAGCCAGGTGTTCCTGAGTCATTCAAAGTATTGATTAAAGAACTTCAATCTCTTGGTATGGATGTTAAGATGTTAACAGTTAATGATGAAGAAGTAGAGCTTCGCGATTTAGACGAAGAAGACGATCTTCAGCCAGCTGATGCACTTAACATTGCACCACAGCCAGATACAGAAGAAGAGCCAGTAGAGTCTTTTGAATAATGGAAAACCAAATTCACAAAAGTGAATATGGTCAAACTTATTTTTCAAATTAGCCGGGCAGGATTTAACGCCCTGCCTGGCTTTTTCTTTTAATAAATCATTCTATTTCTAATCCTTTGCCAAAGAGGCAATCTTTGCAAACGATTATCGAGCTGCGTAAAAGAGTCTTTATAAAGACCTATACTAGAGGGAGGTAGGCTCCTTGATAGACGTTAATGAATTTGAATATATGAAAATTGGTTTAGCATCACCTGACAAGATTCGTTCTTGGTCATATGGAGAGGTTAAAAAACCTGAAACAATTAACTACCGTACACTAAAACCAGAAAAAGATGGTTTATTCTGTGAGCGTATTTTTGGTCCAACTAAGGACTGGGAGTGTCACTGTGGGAAATATAAACGTGTACGCTATAAAGGCGTAGTTTGTGATCGTTGTGGCGTTGAAGTAACACGTGCTAAAGTTCGTCGTGAACGTATGGGACATATCGAATTAGCAGCACCAGTTTCTCATATCTGGTACTTCAAAGGTATTCCTAGCCGTATGGGTCTAATTTTAGATATGTCACCTCGTGCTCTTGAAGAAGTTATCTATTTCGCTTCATACGTTGTGATCGATGCAGGTGCTACTAATTTAGAAAGTAAACAATTACTATCTGAAAAAGAGTATCGTGCATACCGTGAAAAATTCGGTAATACATTCGAAGCATCAATGGGTGCAGAAGCAATCAAAAAATTATTAGGTAAAATCGACCTAGAAGATGAAACGCAATCTTTGAAAGAGGAGTTAAAATCTGCTCAAGGTCAAAGACGTACTCGTGCCATTAAACGTCTAGAAGTTGTTGAATCTTTCCGTAACTCAGGAAACTCACCTGAATGGATGATTCTAGATGTACTACCTGTTATTCCACCAGAGCTTCGTCCAATGGTGCAATTAGATGGTGGTCGTTTCGCGACTTCAGATTTAAACGATTTATACCGTCGTGTAATTAATCGTAATAACCGTTTAAAACGTTTATTAGATTTAGGTGCTCCGAGCATCATCGTACAAAATGAAAAACGTATGTTACAAGAAGCTGTTGATGCATTAATCGATAATGGTCGTCGTGGACGTCCTGTAACAGGTCCTGGTAACCGCCCGTTAAAATCACTTTCACATATGTTGAAAGGTAAACAAGGTCGTTTCCGTCAAAATCTACTTGGTAAACGTGTTGACTACTCTGGTCGTTCGGTTATCGTAGTAGGTCCAAACTTAAAAATGTACCAATGTGGCTTACCAAAAGAAATGGCTATCGAATTATTCAAGCCATTCGTTATGAAAGAATTAGTAGAGCGTGGTCTTGCTCATAACATTAAATCTGCTAAACGGAAAATCGAACGTTTAAATAACGACGTATGGGATGTTTTAGAAGATGTTATCCGTGAGCATCCAGTATTACTAAACCGTGCACCAACGCTTCACCGTCTTGGAATTCAAGCATTTGAACCAACACTAGTTGAAGGTCGTGCTATTCGTCTTCACCCATTAGTATGTACAGCCTATAATGCTGACTTCGATGGTGACCAAATGGCGGTTCACGTACCATTATCAGCTGAAGCTCAAGCTGAAGCTCGTCTTCTAATGCTTGCTGCACAAAACATCCTGAATCCAAAAGACGGTAAACCTGTTGTAACACCTTCTCAAGATATGGTATTAGGAAACTACTACTTAACACTTGAACGTGAAGGCGCACGTGGTGAAGGTACTGTTTTCTATGGTCCAAATGAAGTTTTAATTGCCTATGATACAGGTCATGTACACTTGCATACACGTATCGCAATTAAAGCAAGTTCATTAAATAATCCGACATTCACTGAAGAACAAAATAATATGTTCTTATTAACAACTGTCGGTAAAGTAATCTTTAATGAAATCTTACCGGAATCATTCCCTTATATTAATGAGCCAACTGATTTCAACTTAGAGCAAGTAACACCAGAAAAATACTTTGCTAAGTTAACAATTGATGAAGAAACACTTAAAGAGCTTGAATCAGATAGTGCTTATAATAATTTAGATGAAAAAGGGAAAATTGATGCACAACGTACAGCTGTATTGCGTAAATACTTTGCATCAGTACCTGTTGTAAACCCATTCCGTAAGAAATTCTTAGGAAATATCATTGCTGAAGTATTTAAACGTTTCCACATTACGGAAACATCTAAAATGCTTGACCGTATGAAAAACCTAGGTTTCAAATATTCAACACGTGCAGGTATTACTGTAGGTGTATCTGATATCGTGGTATTACCTGATAAAGGTGAAATTTTAGCAGAAGCTCAAGAGAAAGTAGATAAAGTTCAAGCGCAATTCCGTCGTGGTTTCATTACTGAGGATGAGCGTTATGATCGCGTTATTTCAAGCTGGAGTGCTGCAAAAGATGAAATTCAAGCGAAGCTGATGAAGTCACTTGAGAAAACAAACCCAATTTTCATGATGTCTGATTCAGGTGCCCGTGGTAATGCATCTAACTTTACTCAGCTAGCTGGTATGCGTGGTCTGATGGCCAACCCAGCTGGTCGTATTATCGAACTTCCAATCAAATCTTCATTCCGTGAAGGTTTAACAGTATTAGAGTACTTCATCTCAACTCACGGTGCTCGTAAAGGTCTTGCCGATACAGCCCTAAAAACTGCCGATTCAGGTTACTTAACGCGTCGTCTTGTTGACGTTGCACAAGATGTTATCGTTCGTGAAGATGACTGTGGTACTGACCGTGGCTTAACGATTGGTGCACTAATGGAAGGCACAGAGTTAATTGAAGCTCTAGATGAACGTATTGTTGGTCGTCATACGAAGAAAACAATCTTCCACCCAGAAACTGGTGAAGTAATTCTTGCAAAAGACGGTTTAATCGACCAAGATATCGCTCGTGCAATTATTGAGGCTGGTATTGAAGAAGTGACAATCCGTTCAGCATTTACATGTAATACAAAACACGGCGTTTGTAAAAAATGTTACGGCATGAACTTGGCGACAGGTGAGAAGGTTGAAGTTGGGGAAGCAGTTGGTATTATTGCGGCTCAATCAATCGGTGAACCAGGTACACAGTTAACAATGCGTACATTCCATACAGGTGGGGTTGCCGGTGATGATATTACACAAGGTCTTCCACGTATCCAAGAGATCTTTGAAGCACGTAATCCAAAAGGTCAATCTGTTATTTCAGAAATTGCTGGTACGGTTTCAGATATCACAGAAATTCGTGAAGGCTTAAAAGAAATTACAATTCAAGGTGACGTAGAAACTCGTAAGTATCAAGCACCTTATAACGCACGTTTGAAAGTTATCGAAGGTGATAATGTAGAACGTGGTCAAGTTTTAACAGAAGGTTCTATCGATCCAAAACAATTGCTAAAAGTCAAAGACGTTTCAACTGTTCAAGAATATTTATTAAAAGAAGTTCAAAAAGTATACCGTATGCAAGGGGTAGAAATTGGGGATAAACACATTGAGGTAATGGTTCGCCAAATGCTTCGTAAAGTGCGTGTAATTGAAGCTGGAGATACAGAATTACTACCTGGCTCATTACTAGATATCCACCAATTCTCAGAGGCAAACGTAGACGCTGTTATGAATGGCAAAAACCCTGCAACTTGTCGCCCTGTTATCCTTGGTATTACAAAAGCTTCTCTTGAAACAGAATCATTCTTATCTGCAGCATCGTTCCAAGAAACAACACGTGTGTTAACAGATGCAGCAATTAAGGGTAAACGTGACGAACTTCTTGGATTAAAAGAGAACGTAATTATCGGTAAACTTGTTCCTGCAGGTACTGGTATGCAACGTTATCGTCAAATCCGCATCGAAAAAGATGAGCTTGACACAGAAGTCGTTTCTGCTGAATAAACATTAAATTAGGCCGAAGAGATGCATATTTTCATCATCTCTTCGGACTTTTTCAAGATATTAGTTGACAGTGTAAATGAGTAATGATAATATATTGAAGGTTGATAGTTAACTGTCTGTACTTCGGAGGATATGTAAATGTCTTATGATAAAGTAAGGGCTAGTCAAACAATCATAGGTACAAAGCAAGCAGTAAAAGCAATGCGAGCTGGTTCAGTGAAAGAACTTTTTGTGGCACTTGATGCAGACAATTGGGTAACCGATTCGGCCATATCTTTCGCGAGAGAAATCGGTATACCAGTTATTCTTGTTGAGTCCAAAAAGGAACTGGGCAAAGCCTGTGGAATCCATGTCGGAGCTGCGGTAGTTGCGATTACTGTAGAGTAGTTTTTGTGTAGAATGCACAAAGACTTTGTTTTTACCCAAAAAATGAACCACCTGGATGTGTGGTATTAAAAAAAGAAGGAATGAAGGGAGGAAAAATCGATGCCTACAATTAACCAATTGGTACGTAAGCCTCGTAAATCTAAAATCACGAAATCAAATTCACCAGCGTTAAACAAAGGATATAACTCATTTAAAAAATCTTTAACTGATGTTAAATCTCCACAAAAACGTGGTGTTTGTACTCGTGTAGGTACAATGACGCCTAAAAAACCAAACTCAGCGTTACGTAAATACGCTCGTGTACGTTTAACTAACCAAATCGAGGTTACAGCGTACATTCCTGGTGAAGGCCACAACTTACAAGAGCACAGTGTTGTTCTTATCCGTGGCGGTCGTGTAAAAGACTTACCGGGTGTTCGTTACCATATCGTTCGTGGTGCTCTTGATACTGCTGGTGTAAACGGTCGTATGCAATCACGTTCTTTATACGGTACAAAACGCCCTAAAGAAAAAAAATAATTTAAATCCCACTATATATTTACTCAATGAAAGGAGGAAAACACATGCCTCGTAAAGGTCCTGTTTCCAAACGTGACGTGTTACCAGATCCAATTTATAATTCAAAACTAGTAACTCGTTTAATCAATAAAATGATGATTGATGGTAAAAGAGGTACTTCTCAAAAGATTTTATACGGTGCGTTCGAACTAGTTAAAGAACGTTCTGGTCAAGATCCAATCGAAGTATTCGAAGCTGCTCTAAATAACGTAATGCCAGTTCTTGAAGTACGTGCTCGCCGTGTTGGTGGTTCTAACTACCAAGTACCAGTTGAAGTACGCCCAGAACGTCGTACAACTTTAGGTCTTCGTTACCTAGTTAACTATTCTCGTCTTCGTGGTGAAAAAACTATGGAAGAGCGTTTAGCTAACGAAATCCTTGATGCTTCTAACAACACTGGTGCATCAGTTAAGAAACGTGAAGATATGCACAAAATGGCAGAAGCGAACAAAGCATTCGCTCACTACCGTTGGTAATCTAAACATAGCATAAGCCCAATATGGAAGGAGAAATACCTAATGAAACGCGAATTCTCACTAGAGAATACTCGTAATATTGGGATCATGGCTCACATTGATGCTGGTAAAACAACAACAACTGAGCGTATCCTTTATTACACAGGTAAGATTCACAAAATCGGTGAAACTCATGAAGGCGCTTCTCAAATGGACTGGATGGAGCAAGAGCAAGAACGTGGTATCACAATCACTTCTGCTGCGACAACAGCTCAATGGAAAGGCAACCGCGTAAACATCATCGATACTCCTGGACACGTAGACTTCACTGTAGAAGTAGAACGTTCTTTACGTGTACTTGACGGCGCAGTAACTGTACTTGATGCTCAATCTGGTGTTGAACCTCAAACAGAAACTGTATGGCGTCAAGCTACAACTTACGGTGTACCACGTATCGTATTCATTAACAAAATGGATAAAATGGGTGCAGATTTCCTATATTCTGTAGGTACTTTACACGAGCGTTTACAAGCAAATGCTCATCCAATCCAATTACCAATTGGTGCGGAAGATGAGTTCAAAGCAATTATTGACCTAGTTGAAATGGATGTAACTTACTACGATAACGAAGAAGGTACAGCATTACGTGAAGGTCAACCAATTCCTGAAGAATTCAAAGCGCAAGCTGAAGAATACCGTGAGAAGTTAATCGAAGCAATCGCTGAAGTTAACGAAGAAATCATGGAAAAATACTTTGCTGGTGAAGAAATTACAAAAGAAGAGCTTAAAGCGGCTATCCGTAAAGCGACAATCGCTGTAGAATTCTACCCAGTAATCTGTGGTACAGCATTCAAACACAAAGGTGTTCGTAAAATGCTTGACGCAGTTATCGATTACTTACCATCACCAGTTGATGTACCAGCTATTAAAGGTACAACTCCAGATGGTGATGAAACTGAACGTCCATCATCAGACGAAGCGCCATTCTCAGCTTTAGCATTTAAAGTTATGACTGACCCATTCGTAGGTAAATTAACGTTCTTCCGTGTGTACTCTGGTGTTCTTGAATCAGGTTCATACGTACAAAACTCTTCAAAAGGTAAACGTGAACGTGTAGGTCGTATCCTACAAATGCACGCTAACAGCCGTGAAGAGATTTCAAAAGTATTTGCTGGTGATATCGCAGCTGCTGTAGGTCTTAAAGATACAACAACTGGTGACACTCTTTGTGAAGAGAAAAACCTTGTTATCCTTGAGTCTATGGAGTTCCCAGAACCAGTTATCTCTCTTTCTGTAGAACCAAAATCAAAAGCTGACCAAGATAAAATGGGTCAAGCTTTACAAAAACTACAAGAAGAAGATCCAACATTCCGTGCACATACAGACCAAGAAACTGGTCAAACAATTATCTCAGGTATGGGTGAGCTTCACCTTGATATCTTAGTTGATCGTATGCGCCGTGAATTTAAAGTAGAAGCTAACGTAGGTGCTCCAATGGTATCTTACCGTGAAACATTCCGTGGCTCTGCTCAAGTTCAAGGTAAATTCACTCGTCAATCAGGTGGTCGTGGTCAATACGGTGACGTATGGATCGAGTTCTCTCCAAATGAAGAGGGTAAAGGCTTTGAATTCGAAAATGCTATCGTTGGTGGTGTAGTACCACGTGAATATATTCCAGCTGTAGAAGCAGGTCTTCGTGACTCGCTTGACCGCGGTGTAATCGCTGGTTACCCATTAATCGACATCAAAGCGAAATTATTCGATGGTTCATACCATGATGTTGACTCAAACGAAATGGCATTTAAAATCGCTGCATCTATGGCACTTAAAGCTGCTGCATCAAAATGTAGTCCAGTTCTTTTAGAGCCTATGATGAAAGTTGAAGTTGTAATTCCTGAAGAATATCTTGGTGATATCATGGGTAACATCACTTCTCGCCGTGGTCGCGTAGAAGGTATGGAAGCTCGCGGTAACGCTCAAGTTGTTCGTGCGATGGTTCCACTTTCAGAAATGTTTGGATATGCAACAACTTTACGTTCTGCAACGCAAGGTCGTGGTGTATTCTCAATGGTATTCGATCATTATGAAGAAGTACCAAAATCAATCTCTGAAGATATCATCAAAAAAAATAAAGGTGAATAATTGAAATTTCATCTTGCATAAAGTATAACTAATTTGTAAGCTATGATTGCAGGATAGGGGATGGGCCCGTTCTCTATCAGCATTCATTCTATAAATTTTAAATCTAAAACATACAATTTTGAGGAGGCAATCTCTAATGGCTAAAGAAAAATTTGACCGTTCTAAAACGCATGCTAACATTGGTACAATCGGACACGTTGACCATGGTAAAACTACTTTAACTGCTGCAATCGCTACAGTTCTTTCTAAAAAAATGGGTGGTACAGCTAAATCTTACGCTGATATCGATAACGCTCCAGAAGAAAAAGAACGTGGTATCACAATCAATACTTCTCACGTAGAATACGAAACTGAAACTCGTCACTATGCACACGTTGACTGCCCAGGACACGCTGACTATGTTAAAAACATGATCACTGGTGCTGCTCAAATGGACGGCGGTATCTTAGTAGTATCTGCTGCTGACGGCCCAATGCCACAAACTCGTGAACACATCCTTTTATCTCGTCAAGTAGGTGTTCCATACTTAGTAGTATTCATGAACAAATGTGATATGGTTGACGACGAAGAATTATTAGAATTAGTAGAAATGGAAATCCGTGACCTACTATCTGAATATGACTTCCCAGGTGACGATATTCCTGTAATCAAAGGTTCTGCTCTTAAAGCTCTTGAAGGTGAACCAGAATGGGAAGAAAAAATCGTTGAATTAATGGACGCTGTAGATTCTTACATCCCAACTCCAGAACGTCAAACTGACAAACCATTCATGATGCCAGTAGAGGACGTATTCTCTATTACTGGTCGTGGTACAGTTGCAACTGGCCGTGTTGAACGTGGTCAAGTTAAAGTTGGTGACGTAGTTGAAATCATCGGTATCGCTGAAGAAGCTAAATCTACTACTGTAACTGGTGTAGAAATGTTCCGTAAATTATTAGACTATGCTGAAGCTGGTGACAACATCGGTGCTTTACTACGTGGTGTTGCTCGTGAAGAAATCCAACGTG
Source organism: Lysinibacillus sp. AR18-8 (assembly GCF_001705465.1). NCBI lineage: Bacteria > Bacillati > Bacillota > Bacilli > Caryophanales > Bacillaceae > Lysinibacillus > Lysinibacillus sp. AR18-8. The sequence goes on along the minus strand of NZ_MDGU01000051.1, from coordinate 35,945 downwards.
GTCAAGTATTAGCTAAACCAGGTTCAATTACTCCACACACTAACTTCAAAGCTGAAGTTTACGTTTTATCAAAAGAAGAGGGTGGCCGTCATACTCCATTCTTCTCTAACTACCGTCCTCAGTTCTACTTCCGTACAACTGACGTAACAGGTATCTGTAACTTACCAGAAGGCGTTGAAATGGTAATGCCTGGTGATAACATCGAAATGACAGTTGAACTTATCGCTCCAATCGCTCTTGAAGAAGGTACTAAATTCTCTATCCGTGAGGGTGGCCGTACTGTAGGCGCTGGCGTAGTTGCTTCTATCCAAAAATAATTTTAGCTCTTGCTAATTCCAAACCAATCTGTAGGGACGCCTACAGATTGGTTTTTTGTGTTAAAATAAAGAAAAATTAGAGTTTTAATTAGTGTATGTGTACATAACCACAAGCATGTTCTCTAGCGTAAATAATTAAAGGGAAAGGGGAACTGAGTATGGACATGAAAATTTTGCTGATTGAAGATGATCCTTCTATTTTTAGCATGATTCAAGAACGTTTTGAGCAGTGGTCACTAAACGTGGTGGGACCTAAAAATTTTCAGAAGGTGATGGATGACTTTATAGAGGAGAAGCCCCATCTCGTGCTAATTGATATTCAATTGCCTGCCTATGACGGCTTTCATTGGTGTCGTGAAATTCGTCATTTATCCAAAGTGCCAATCCTTTTTCTTTCTTCCAGAGATCACCCGATGGATATGGTGATGGCTATGCAAATGGGGGCTGATGATTTTATTCAAAAGCCTTTTCATATGGAAGTTTTACTCGCAAAAGCACAGGCTATTTTACGTAGAACCTATGATTACGTTGAAGAAAAAATGGATGTTACACGTTTTAACGATGCCATAATTGATTATGCGAGAAGTGAAATTATGTATAATGGTGCCATTGCTTCTTTAACAAAAAATGAACTTTTTATTTTAAGAATATTAGTGGAGCAGGCTAACCATATCGTTTCAAGAGACGAGCTAATGAGAAAACTATGGGATGACGAACGTTTCGTAAACGATAATACTTTGTCAGTAAACGTTAATCGGTTACGTGCAAAGCTAGAGGATATTGGTTTACATGAGGTAATACTAACAAAAAAGGGACTTGGTTATATGGCAGTAAGCTGAGGGATGTGAGGGAAGTTGTTGTTATTATTTGTTAGAGAACGCTTTGCTTGGATAGGATTTTTTATTTTTACTCTGATAATTCTAAATGTGCTATTTTCTTTAGATGTTGGTTTAAATGGGGTTTCTATTTGGTATGTAAACGTTAGTTTACTTGTATGTTTTATACTCTTTTTTTGGTGTCGCTATGTCATCGAAGTTGGGAAATTAAAAGATTTCCTGGGAAATATGGATAGCCACCTTGATGATGCACATAGAAATAGTTTAGCTTTATCTCCTTTTCAAGAAGTATACTTTCGAAAAATGGAGGATGCCTTTTTTGAAAAGAATTTAGAGTTAAATCAAGCCAAAGTGCAGATACAGGAACATTCTGATGAACTATTAGCTTGGGTCCATGAAGTAAAAGCACCTTTAACTGCCATTAATTTAATGTTTGAACATATTGAGGATTTACAGCTACGTCGAAAATTAGAGAACGAATGGCTAAGATTACATCTTTTGGTTGATCAACAACTGCATCAAACAAGATTATACGCTATTGAAAAAGATAATTATTTAACTGAGATTGAACTGAAGCCCATTATTTATAAAGAAATCCGAGCTATGCAAGCTTGGTGTCTTGAAAAAGGCATTGGCTTTGAAATTGGTGAACTGACAGAGATGGTTATGACAGATGGCAAGTGGCTAGCTTTTATTATTCGACAAATTCTTTCGAATGCCATCAAGTATAGCCCAGTAAATTCTGAGGTAACAATCTTTACAGAACATGATTCTACAGGTGCAACATTACTACATATTAAAGATATAGGTAGGGGTATACCTTTAGACGATTTACCTAGGATTTTTCAAAAATCTTATACAGGAACAGCGGGAAGGGAATCCTCTCAATCTACAGGTATGGGTCTCTATTTAGCATCTAATGTAGCCCATAAAATTGGTATTCGTATTAATGTTCAATCTAAAGTTGGTGAAGGCTCGCTATTTACACTACGTTTCCCCTTACAAAATGAATATGCGAAACTAACAGGTAGATGACGAAAATGTCACCTACCTTTTTATATTGTCATGTAAAACGCACGAATGATTAGGTTTGACAGGGTACACTTGAACTATAGAAAGGGGCGTTATGAAGTGACAGTTTTAATAGGACGTAAAATAAAGAAAGTGTATGGAAAAAAATCAACGGCTCAGGAAGTATTAAAGGGTATTGATGTAGAAGTGAATAGAGGGGAATTTGTAGGTATTATGGGACCTTCTGGCTCTGGTAAAACAACGCTTTTAAATGTCTTATGCTCAATTGACTTTGCGACAGAAGGTGTTATTGAGATAAACGGTCATAGTTTACGTGGTATGAAAGAAAAGGCTTTAGCAAACTTCCGAAGAGAGCAGCTAGGATTTATATTTCAAGACTATAATTTATTAGATACCTTGACAGTAAAAGAAAATATTCTTCTACCGTTAGCCATCAGTAAGTTACCAAAAGCTGTTGCCGAAAGTCGAGTGAAGGAACTCACTTCTTTGTTGGGAATCACGGAAATTTTAAATAAATACCCCAACGAAATATCAGGTGGACAAAAACAGCGTACCTCAGCTGCACGTGCACTTATTACCAATCCGTCATTGGTATTTGCAGACGAGCCCACTGGTGCACTAGATTCTAAATCAGCTACAGCCCTGCTTCAAAATCTACAAAATATAAATGAAACAAAAGAAGCGACAATTATGATGGTTACACACGATGCTGTAGCCGCAAGTTTCTGTACACGTGTGTTATTTCTAAAGGATGGCCTTATCTATAGTGAACTTTATAAGGGCGATAAAACAAGGCAGGCCTTTTTCAAAGAAATCATGCATACACAAAGTGTGCTAGGCGGTGACGGGTATGAGTCTTAGTAAGTTAGTACTTCGAAGTATGAAGAAAAATATGAAGCACTACTATCTATATTTCTTTGCACTTATTTTTAGTGTTACCTTATACTTTTCGTTTGTCACCTTGCAAAATAATACGGAGGTGTGGGCTGCTGTTCAAATGAGTGGAACAGCTACGGCCGGATTTAAGGCAGCAACTTATATTCTTTATTTTATCGTTTTATTCTTCGTTCTGTATGCAAACCATTTATTTATGAAGCGTCGTAGTAAGGAAATAGGTTTGTATCAACTGATCGGCATGACTAAGGGGCTAATCGTGCGTTTATTAGCGGTTGAAAACATTCTCTTATTTGTTGGAGCCGTTATTATAGGTATGTTGGCAGGCTTCTTTAGCTCTCGTGTGTTTGCAATGATTTTGCTTCGTGTGCTTGAAAAAGAAGCTCTCGTAACCATGACTTTTAGTACACAAGCTTTACTGCAGTCGATGATTGTATTTACTATCTTATTGATCATCGTTCTTATACAGATGGCTTGGATGATTCATCATGTGTCATTGTTATCATTATTTAGTGCAGCAAAACAAGCAGATGAGCGTGTGAGACGCTTTAGTGCGTTCCAGATGGTTATTGGCTTTTTGGGTCTTATACTGATTGTTTATGGCTACTATGCATCGACAAAGTTGTTCGATATCGAATCTGCTGGTAATTTATTTATCAATATGATAATTATTTTAGCTACTACAATTGGTGGAACATTCCTTGTTTTTCGTTTCTCTGTAGCATTTATTATGAATACTATTCGCCTAAAGAAAAAAGGGCATTTATCCATAAAGGATGTATTAGCATTAACGCCCATCATGCATCGCATGAAGAGCAATGCAAAGTCATTAACGCTAATCACCGTGTTAACAGGCGTTTCTCTAGGCGTGACGACTCTTTCCTATATCGCCTACTACTCCTCGGAAGCATCTGCATATAGCCAAGTACCTGGTGATTTCATATTGCTTGAAGAGCAAGGGGAGGAATTTTTAGAGAAGTTAGAGGAAAATAATATTGCTTATGATAAAATTGACTACCGTCTTCAGGGAGTAACCGCTGCTGTAGGTCAATTGATGTCTAAAAAACAGCAGGATAACCCTTTATATACAATGGAAGGCACAATTTATACCATTCCGCTTTCAGATTACCAGCAGAGTGTTCCTGAGGCTAAGCTTTCAGGGAATGAGGTTATCTTGACAAACTATGGTGGTTATATGGCTGAAATGTTCCCGTTAGAGAAAGATCATGATTTAGTAGTATCTGCAGGAGAACTTGAAGAAACTTTTCATGTCGTTGATATCCACGATAAAAGCGTGATAAGTGGTATTGTAACGGCTGGGGGTGGTGGACCTATCTTTGTTGTGACAGATGATATGTTTAAAAGTTTAACTACACAGGCAGCTCTTTATCCTTGGCATCATCAAACAACAATTACTTTAAAATCTAACGAAGATATTGCAACAGCAGAAAAATTATATATTCAATCAAATGCAGGTATTATTACGGCTGTAGATGATAAAGGGAAGACAAAGCAATATACACAATCATCCTATGAAGGAAAACGTAAAGACAATATTGAATCATTGGGTCTTACCATCTTTACAACAGCGTTTTTAGGGTTAGCGTTTTTAATGACCACAGGTAGTATTCTATACTTTAAACAAATGTCTGAGGCGGAGGAAGAACGTGATTCCTATACAATCCTACGAAAGATTGGTTTTGCTGAAAAAGATATCATGAAGGGTATTTATATGAAACAGGCCTTTAATTTCGGTGTTCCACTAGTTATTGGGTTATTGCATAGCTACTTTGCTGTTAAGTCAGGATGGTTTTTATTTGGGACAGAGTTAACAGCTCCCTTGTGGATTGCAATGTGCTGTTATATAGCTTTATATACGATTTTTGCTATTCTATCGGTAGGCTACTATAAAAAGGTTGTACGTCAGTCGTTGTAATATTAAATAAGAGGAAACTCGGAAACAGTGTGGTGGTTATCATTACACTGTTTTTTTAGTGCAAAAAATATAGAAATTACAAAAAACCTTGACTTTCAATTATCAGAATAATAAAGTTTAACATGTTAGTAATTTAGTGTATGAAAGTAGAGTGTAACAATGAATGCAGTAATTGCGGCTGTTGCCGTTATGTTAATATTAAGCTTGCTTCGCATCAATGTAGTTCTCTCGTTAGTTCTAGGAGCATTTGTAGGTGGTCTAACTAGTGGAATGGGCATTGAGTCAACAGTCCAATCATTTACAGAAGGATTAGGAGCAGGAGCAACCATTGCATTAAGTTATGGCTTACTTGGTGGTTTTGCAATCGCCATTGCCAAAACAGGAATACCCGAATTAATGATAGCCGGGATGTTAAAAATATTAAAGGGTGAAAATAATAGAAAAGGACTTGTGAAGGTATTAATTTTCTTCCTTATTTTTGTGATGTCTATTTTATCTCAAAATGTTATTCCTATTCATATTGCCTTCATTCCATTATTAATACCTCCTATTTTAAAGATTTTAAATATGCTAGAAGTCGACCGACGTATAATTGCAACGTTGATTGCAGTAGGCTTAATTGGTACTTATAGTTTTGTACCTGCTGGTTTTGGAGCAATCTTTCAAGATATCGTTGCTACACAAGTGTCAGAGGGAGGAATGGCTGTTTCTTCACGTGATGTCCCTGCAGCAATGGGTATTCCCGTATTAGGAATGCTAATCGGATTGATAATTGCCTTCGCTGTATACCGCAAACCAAGACATTATAAGCATAGTGAAGTGGCGACGGAATCTTTAAATGTAAACGTCAGCAAATTCATTATGTTTTCTACAGCTCTGGCACTAGTAATATCACTATGCGCTCAAGTGTTAACAGACTCAATGATTGTAGGCTCGTTTGCAGGTATTATGATTATGTATTTTACAGGTGCTCTTAAATGGAGAGAAGCAGATGAGATTCTTTCTGAAGGAATGAAGATGATGGCCTTTATTGGCTTTGTTATGATTTCGGCAAATGGTTTTGCGGCGGTAATCAATGCAACAGGTCATGTGGACAGCTTAATTACAAATTCACTCACTGTATTAGAAGGAAATAGAAGTCTTGCTGTCTTCATCATGTTAGTCATAGGATTAGTTGTGACGATGGGGATTGGTTCGTCCTTCGCTACAGTGCCTATAATCGCGACACTATTTGTTCCGCTAGCACAAGGTTTAGATATGAGTCCTTTAGCGATATTATGCTTAATCGGTACAGCTGGTGCTCTAGGAGACGCAGGTTCTCCAGCATCCGATTCTACATTAGGGCCAACAGCAGGCCTTAATGTTGATGGCCAGCATCATCATATTTGGGATACCTGTGTTCCTACGTTTATTTTCATTAACATACCACTAATCCTGTTTGGTTGGATTGCCTGTGTGTTCTTTCTATAATAAGGAGGTAGTTTCTATAATTATATAGAAACTACTTTTTTCTTTTTTGAGTTATTTGAAATGTGCGAAAATGTTGATATGACAACCTTAAGTGTTGCAATATGTATAGAAATTTTATATACTAATAAACGGCTTAATAAAGCGAAGAAATAGTAGTACTAAGAATATCTGCAACATTTAAAAGAATTTAGCGAAAAGACTTGCTTATTCTTTTTTTATTGTATATAATGTTGAATGTTGGTCTTTGACTGCGATGAAGCGAGAGGTTGCCGACACACCCGGCCGCTTTGCCATGGCGGTGTGTGGGAAAATTTTCGTGGAGAATGTCTAGAAAATAGGCGAGAAGGAGGGAAAATAATGGCAAAACAAAAGATTCGTATTCGTTTAAAAGCGTATGATCACCGTATTTTAGATCAATCTGCTGAGAAAATTGTGGAAACTGCAAAACGTTCAGGTGCAAGTGTATCAGGTCCGATTCCACTTCCAACTGAGAAGTCTGTGTACACAATTCTTCGTGCGGTTCACAAGTACAAAGATTCTCGTGAACAATTCGAAATGCGTACGCATAAACGTCTGATCGATATCGTTAACCCAACACCACAAACTGTTGACGCGTTAATGAAACTTGATTTACCATCTGGCGTTGATATCGAAATCAAACTTTAATGGTAAAAACAATATAACTTTTAAAACTTACAGGAGGTGTGACAAATGGCTAAAGGAATCTTAGGTAGAAAAATTGGTATGACACAAGTTTTCGCTGAAAACGGCGATTTAATCCCGGTAACAGTTATCGAAGCTACTCCAAACGTAGTTCTTCAAAAGAAAACTGTTGAAACAGACGGCTACGAAGCAATTCAAGTTGGTTTCGAAGACAAGCGCGTTAAGCTTTCTAACAAACCAGAACAAGGTCACGTAGCAAAAGCGAACACTGCTCCTAAGCGCTTCATTCGTGAATTCCGCAACGTGAACGTGGAAGAATACGAAGTTGGTCAAGAAGTCAAAGTAGAAATTTTCGCAGAAGGCGATGTAATCGATGTAACAGGAGTTACTAAAGGTAAAGGTTTCCAAGGTGTTATCAAACGCCACGGACAATCTCGTGGTCCTATGGCCCACGGTTCTCGTTACCACCGTCGTCCTGGTTCAATGGGTCCAGTTGCTCCGAACCGCGTATTCAAACAAAAGAAATTACCTGGTCAAATGGGTGGCAATGTAGTTACAATCCAAAACTTAGAAATCGTGAAAGTTGACACAGATCGTAACTTACTACTTGTTAAAGGTAATGTTCCTGGTTCTAAAAAAGCTCTAGTTACAGTAAAAACTGCAATTAAAGCTAAGTAATCACTTAAGGAAAGGAGGAAACAGGAATGACAAAAGTATCTGTACTTAGTCAAACAGGTGCTTCAGTTGGTGAAATCGAATTAAACGATGCGATCTTCGGAATCGAGCCAAATGAAGCAGTATTATTCGACGCAGTAGTTGCTCAACGCGCTTCTCTTCGTCAAGGTAATCACAAGGTTAAAAACCGTTCTGAAGTTGCTGGTGGTGGTCGTAAACCATGGCGTCAAAAAGGAACTGGTCGTGCTCGTCAAGGTTCTATCCGTTCTCCACAATGGCGCGGCGGTGGTATCGTATTCGGTCCTACTCCACGTAGCTATTCTTATAAATTACCTAAAAAAGTTCGTCGTTTAGCTCTTAAATCTGCTTTATCAGCTAAAGTAGTAGAACAAAACTTCTTAGTTCTTGATGCTCTAACTCTAGCAGCACCAAAAACAAAAGAATTCACAAAAATCCTTAAAGATCTTTCTTTAGAGAAAAAATCTTTATTCGTAACTGCTGACCTAGATGAAAACGTAGCATTATCTGCTCGTAACATCCCAGGTGTAACAGTTTTAACTGCAAACGGAATCAACGTTCTTGATCTATTAGGTCATGATAAAGTTGTATTCACTAAGTCTGCAGTAGAAAAAGTTGAGGAGGTGCTTGGATAATGGAAGCACGTGATATTTTAAAACGTCCGGTCATTACTGAGCGTTCTTCAGAACTTATGGCAGAGAAAAAGTATACTTTCGAAGTAGACACTCGCGCTAACAAAACTCAAGTAAAAGACGCTGTAGAAGAAATCTTTGGCGTAAAAGTTGAGAAAGTAAACGTTCTTAACTACAAAGGTAAATTCAAACGCGTAGGCCGTTACGGTGGTTACACTAACAAACGTCGTAAAGCGATCGTTAAACTAACTGCTGATAGCAAAGAAATTGAATTATTCGAAATGTAATCCTAACGGATTTATGATTTGAACACTCAAGAAGGAGGGAAAACACAATGGCGATTAAAAAGTATAAACCTACCTCTAATGGTCGTCGTAACATGACGTCATTAGACTTTGCGGAAATTACAACTAACAAGCCTGAGAAATCATTGCTTGAACCAACTAAACGCAAAGCTGGTCGTAACAACCAAGGTAAAATCACTGTTCGTCATCATGGTGGTGGTCATAAGAAGCAATACCGTGTTATCGATTTCAAACGTGTTAAAGATGGCATTCCGGCAAAAGTTGCTACTATTGAATATGATCCAAACCGTTCTGCGAATATCGCATTAATCAACTACGCTGATGGAGCAAAAGCTTACATCTTAGCACCAAAAGGTCTAGAGGTTGGTCAAACAATCGTTTCTGGTCCAGATGCTGATATTAAAGTAGGTAACACTTTACCATTAGCAAACATTCCAATGGGTACTACAATCCATAACATCGAGTTAAAACCTGGTAAAGGCGGACAATTAGTACGTTCAGCTGGTACTTCTGCGCAAGTACTTGGTCGTGAAGATAAGTACGTTATCGTTCGTTTACAATCTGGTGAAGTACGTTTAGTTTTAGCTACTTGCCGCGCTACAATCGGTCAAGTTGGTAACGAACAACACGAACTTGTACACATCGGTAAAGCAGGTCGTAGCCGTTGGTTAGGTAAACGCCCAGAAGTTCGTGGTTCTGTAATGAACCCTAACGATCACCCACACGGTGGTGGTGAAGGACGTTCTCCAATCGGACGTAAATCACCAATGACTCCTTGGGGTAAACCAGCACTTGGTTACAAAACTCGCAAGAAGAAAAACAAATCGGATAAATTTATCATCCGTAGTCGTAAAAAATAAAGTGGTTAAACTACGGTTCTATGTGAGAGCCGTGGTGGAATCACGGAGGGAGGTTCCTACATGGGTCGCAGCTTGAAAAAAGGACCTTTTGTCGATGACCACTTAATGAAAAAAGTGGAAGCGCAAGAGGCTTCTGAGAAAAAACAAGTTATCAAAACTTGGTCACGCCGTTCTACAATCTTCCCGAACTTCATCGGTTTAACGATTGCTGTATATGATGGACGTAAACATGTTCCTGTATACGTAACAGAAGATATGGTAGGCCATAAACTTGGTGAGTTCGCACCGACACGTACTTATAAAGGTCACGGTGCAGACGACAAGAAAACAAGACGCTAATTTTGAGAGGAGGTAAATCCTAATGACACAAGCTAAAGCTATCGCTCGTACAGTACGCATTGCTCCTCGCAAAGTACGTCTAGTTGTAGACTTAATCCGAGGTAAGCAAGTTGGTGAAGCAGTTGCAATTTTACGTCATACTCCAAAAGCGGCGTCTCCAGTCGTTGAGAAAGTATTAAAATCTGCAGTTGCTAACGCTGAGCACAACTACGATCTTGACATCAACTCTTTAGTAGTTTCTGAAGTATTCGTTGACGAAGGTCCAACTTTAAAACGTTTCCGTCCACGTGCACAAGGACGTGCAAGCGCAATTAACAAACGCACAAGCCACATTACTCTAGTGGTATCTGAGAAGAAGGAGGGTTAATCCGTGGGTCAAAAAGTACATCCAATAGGACTACGCGTTGGTATTATTCGTGACTGGGAGTCAAAATGGTACGCTGAAAAAGACTATGCAACTCTACTTCACGAAGACATCAAAGTGCGTAAATATATTGAAACGGCTCTTAAAGACGCTTCAGTTTCTAAAGTAGAAATCGAACGTGCTGCAAACCGTGTAAACATTACAATTCACACTGCGAAACCAGGTATGGTAATCGGTAAAGGTGGTACTGAAGTTGAAAATCTTCGTAAATACCTTAGCGATTTAACTGGTAAACGTGTACACATCAACATCATTGAAATCAAACGTGCAGATCTTGACGCTCGTCTAGTAGCTGAAAACATCGCTCGTCAATTAGAAAATCGTGTATCATTCCGTCGTGCGCAAAAGCAAGCGATCCAACGCACAATCCGCGCTGGTGCAAAAGGAATTAAAACACAAGTATCTGGTCGTTTAGGTGGCGCTGATATCGCGCGTGCTGAACACTATAGTGAAGGAACTGTTCCACTTCATACTCTACGTGCTGACATCGATTATGCACACGCAGAAGCTGATACTACTTACGGTAAATTAGGCGTTAAAGTATGGATCTACCGTGGTGAAGTTCTTCCTACGAAGAAATCTGTGGAAGGAGGCAAATAATATGTTATTGCCTAAACGCGTTAAATACCGTCGTGAACACCGCGGCAACATGCGTGGCGAAGCGAAAGGCGGTAAAGAAGTAACTTTTGGCGAATGGGGCTTACAAGCTCAAACTGCTAGCTGGATTACTAACCGTCAAATCGAATCTGCTCGTATCGCGATGACTCGTTACATGAAACGTGGCGGTAAAGTTTGGATTAAAATCTTCCCACATAAACCTTACACTAAAAAACCTCTAGAAGTCCGCATGGGTTCTGGTAAAGGTTCTCCTGAAGGTTGGGTAGCAGTAGTTAAACCAGGAAAAGTAATGTTCGAAATTGCTGGCGTATCTGAAGAAGTTGCACGTGAAGCACTTCGTTTAGCATCACACAAACTTCCTGTTAAATGTAAGATCGTAAAACGTCAAGAAACTGGTGGTGAATCTAATGAAAGCTAATGAAATCCGTGACCTTGCTACTTCTGAAATAGAATTAAAAGTGAAATCACTGAAAGAAGAGCTTTTCAACCTTCGCTTCCAATTGGCGACTGGTCAATTAGAAAACACAGCTCGTATTCGTGAAGTGCGTAAAGCAATCGCGCGTATGAAAACTGTTATTCGTGAAAGAGAAATCAGTGCAAATAACTGATAAAGGAGGTTTTCAAGTATGACTGAGCGCAATCAACGCAAAGTTTACACGGGCCGCGTTGTTTCAGATAAAATGGACAAAACTGTTACTGTTTTAGTTGAAACTTACAAAAAGCACAAGCTTTATGGTAAGCGTGTAAAATACTCTAAAAAGTTTAAAGCTCATGATGAGTTAAACACAGCGAAAATCGGTGATATCGTACGTATCATGGAAACTCGCCCGCTATCAGCTACTAAACGTTTCCGTCTAGTAGAAGTTGTAGAAAAAGCGGTTATTATTTAATAACTATTTCGGAACAACCAATTTCCGAAGGGAGGTAACCTAAGTGATCCAACAAGAAAGTCGTATGAAAGTTGCTGACAACTCAGGTGCACGTGAAGTTCTTACAATTAAAGTGCTTGGTGGCTCTGGCCGTAAAACTGCTAACATCGGTGATATCGTTGTTTGTACAGTTAAGAAAGCAACACCAGGTGGCGTTGTCAAGAAGGGTGACGTTGTTAAAGCTGTTATCGTTCGTACTAAATCAGGCGTTCGTCGTAAAGACGGCACGTACATCAAATTTGATGAAAATGCTTGTGTAATTATTCGTGATGATAAATCACCACGCGGAACTCGTATTTTCGGACCTGTTGCACGTGAACTACGTGACAGCAACTTCATGAAAATCGTTTCTCTAGCTCCAGAAGTTCTTTAATTTCATGACAGTGCCAATCAAGGAGGTGCGACAGCATGCATGTAAAAAAAGGTGACAAGGTTAAGGTAATCACTGGTAAGGATAAAGGCAAAGAAGGCGTAATCCTTGCTGCTTTCCCAAAACAAGATCGCGTTCTTGTTGAAGGTGTGAACATCGTGAAAAAACACGTTAAACCTAACCAATTGAATCCACAAGGTGGTATTGTTAGCCAAGAGGCTGCAATTCACGTTTCGAACGTAATGCTAATCGATCCTAAATCTGGCGAGCCGACTCGTGTAGGTTATAAAATCGAAAACGGTAAAAAAGTTCGTGTAGCAAAAAAATCAGGTGCAGTAATCGACTAATTAGTATAAATAGAAGGGAGGTACACACATGAGCCGCCTAAAAGAAAAATATTTAAATGAAGTTTCTCCAGCTCTTATGAGCAAATTTGGATATAAATCAGTTATGCAACTACCGAAAGTTGAGAAAATCGTTATCAACATGGGTGTTGGTGATGCAGTTCAAAACTCTAAAGCGTTAGATGCAGCTGTTGAAGAATTAACAATTATCACTGGTCAAAAACCAGTAGTAACTAAAGCTAAAAAATCGATCGCAGGTTTCCGTCTTCGTGAAGGTATGCCTATCGGTGCTAAAGTTACATTACGCGGTGAGCGTATGTATGAATTCTTGGACAAATTAATTTCTATCTCACTACCTCGTGTACGTGACTTCCGTGGTGTTTCTAAAAAAGCATTCGATGGTCGCGGTAACTACACTCTAGGTGTTAAAGAACAATTAATTTTCCCAGAAATCGATTACGATAAAGTTTCAAAAGTACGCGGTATGGACATCGTGATCGTAACGACAGCGAACTCTGACGAAGAAGCTCGCGAGTTATTGACACAATTCGGTATGCCGTTCCAAAAGTAATCAAACAAGGAGGGCGAAAACGTGGCTAAAAAATCTATGATCGTTAAACAACAACGTAAGCAAAAGTTTAAAGTGCAAGAGTATACACGTTGTGAACGCTGTGGTCGTCCACATTCAGTATATCGCAAATTCAAACTTTGCCGTATTTGTTTCCGAGAACTTGCATATAAGGGACAAATTCCTGGCGTGAAAAAAGCCAGCTGGTAATCCCCTAATTTGGGAAGGAGGTAAATGTAATGACAATGACTGATCCGATTGCAGATATGCTTACTCGCATTCGTAATGCGAACATGGTTCGTCACGAGAAGTTAGAAGTACCAGCTTCCAACGTGAAAAAAGAAATCGCTGAAATTTTAAAGCGTGAAGGTTTCGTACGTGACGTAGAATACGTGGAAGACAACAAACAAGGTATCATCCGTATTTTCTTAAAATATGGAAAAGATAACGAGCGCGTTATCACTGGCTTAAAACGTATTTCTAAACCTGGTTTACGTGTATATGCTAAAACAAATGAAGTACCTAAAGTATTGAACGGTCTAGGTATCGCTTTAGTGTCAACTTCACAAGGTTTATTAACAGATAAAGAAGCTCGCGCTAAACAAGTTGGCGGAGAAATTCTAGCATACGTTTGGTAATTAGCAATAAATGAATGGAGGTGCAGCTAAATGTCTCGTGTAGGTAAAAAAATTATCGAGGTACCAGCTAACGTAACTGTTACTGTTGCAGCTGACAACACTGTTACTGTTAAAGGTCCTAAAGGCGAACTTGTTCGTTCTTTCCACCAAGATATGAAAATTGAGCAAGAGGGTAACGTAATCACTGTAGTACGTCCTTCTGATTCAAAAGAACACCGCACAAACCACGGTACTACTCGTGCGCTTCTTGCGAACATGGTTACTGGTGTTTCTGCAGGTTTCGAAAAAGCTTTAGAACTTATCGGTGTTGGTTACCGTGCGCAATTACAAGGTAATAAACTTGTACTTAACGTAGGTTACTCTCATCCAGTAGAGTTCACACCTGAAGATGGTCTACAAATTGAAGTTCCTTCAAACACAAAGATCATCGTTAAAGGTATCAGCAAAGAACGCGTTGGTGCTCTTGCATCTAACATCCGTGACGTTCGTCCACCAGAGCCTTATAAAGGTAAAGGTATTCGTTATGAAGGCGAATATGTTCGTCGTAAAGAAGGTAAAACAGGTAAATAATGCAGCTTAAGCATTAGAAAGGAGTGACCCTTGTGATTACGAAACAAGATAAAAATCAGGTTCGTAAAAAACGTCATGCTCGCGTTCGTTCTAAAATTTCGGGTACTGCTCAGCGTCCACGCTTAAACGTATTCCGTTCTAACAAGAACATTTACGCGCAACTTATCGATGACGTAGCAGGCGTAACAATTGTTAGCGCATCTTCTCAAGAAAATGGTTTCGAAGGTGCTGGTAGCAATGTTGACGCAGCAACTAAAGTCGGTGAAACAATCGCAAAACGCGCTGCGGAAAAAAATATTACTGCTGTAGTATTTGACCGTGGTGGTTACTTATATCATGGACGTGTTAAAGCTTTAGCTGAAGCTGCACGTGAGAACGGTTTAGAATTTTAATAAGAAGGAGGGACACATTTCATGAGTCGTATTGACGCAAACAAACTTGGAGAACTTGAAGAACGCGTAGTTACTATTAACCGCGTTGCTAAAGTTGTTAAAGGTGGACGTCGCTTCCGCTTCACAGCATTAGTTGTAGTTGGCGATAGAAACGGTCATGTAGGTTTCGGTACTGGTAAAGCTCAAGAGGTGCCAGATGCTATCCGCAAAGCTGTTGAAGATGCGAAGAAAAACTTAATCGAAGTGCCACGCGTAGGTGGAACAACTCCACACTTAGTGCAAGGTCGCTTTGGTGCAGGAGAAATCCTAATCAAACCTGCTGCTCCTGGTACAGGGGTTATCGCTGGTGGTCCAGTACGTGCTGTACTAGAACTTGCTGGTATTACTGATATTCTTTCAAAATCACTTGGATCTAACACACCAATTAACATGGTGCGTGCAACAATTCAAGGTTTAACTGAATTAAAACGCGTAGAGGACGTAGCTAAATTACGTGGTAAATCAGTGGAAGAACTATTAGGATAAGGGGGGAAAGATAATGGCTAACAAATTAGAAATCACCCTTACTAAATCTGTGATTGGTACTAAACCTGCACAACGCAAAACTGTTGAAGCTTTAGGTTTACGTAAATTACACCAAACTGTAGAGAAAGCTGATAACGCAGCTACTCGCGGTATGCTTGATAAAGTAGCTCACTTAGTTACTGTAAAAGAAATTTAATTTCCAATTATTGAACAAGGAGGTGCCACCCACTATGAAACTGCATGAGTTAAAACCAGCAGAAGGTTCTCGTAAGCAACGCAACCGCGTTGGTCGTGGTATCGGTTCTGGTAACGGTAAAACAGCAGGTAAAGGTCATAAAGGTCAAAACGCTCGTTCTGGTGGCGGTGTACGCCCAGGCTTTGAAGGCGGTCAGAACCCATTATTCCGTCGTTTACCAAAACGTGGCTTTACGAACATTAACCGTAAAGAATACGCGATCGTTAACCTTGATGCTTTAAACCGTTTCGAAGACGGTGCAGAGGTAACTGCTGCATTATTACTTGAAACTGGTCTAGTGAGCAATGAAAAAGCTGGAATTAAAGTTCTAGGCAACGGAACTCTTAATAAAAAGCTTACTGTCAAAGCTCATAAATTCTCAGCTTCAGCGAAAGAAGCAATCGAGAATGCCGGCGGAACTACTGAGGTGATTTAATGTTTCAGACAATCTCTAACTTTATGCGTGTTCGAGATATAAGAAATAAAATCATTTTCACACTTTTAATGTTAATCGTTTTTCGTATTGGAACTTTCATTCCAGTACCTAACGTTGACGCTAATGTATTAAAGGCAACTGATGAGTTTAACCTCGTTGGTTTCCTGAATACTTTTGGCGGTGGTGCTTTAAAGAACTTCTCCATCTTTGCAATGGGGATTATGCCTTACATCACAGCCTCAATTATTGTTCAGTTATTGCAAATGGACGTAGTACCGAAGTTTGCTGAGTGGGCAAAGCAAGGTGAAGTCGGAAGACGTAAACTTGCGCAATTTACACGCTACTTTACTATTATTCTTGCTTTTATTCAATCATTCGCGATGTCATTTGGTTTTAATAGAATGTATGGCGGGTCATTGATTAAGGAAGAAGGAGTTTTAACATATGTTATAATCTCTATTGTATTAACAGCGGGTACAGCATTCCTAGTATGGCTTGCTGATCAAATTACTGCGCATGGCGTTGGTAATGGTATTTCTGTTGTAATCTTCGCAGGTATCGTTGCGGCATTACCTACAGGTATCAACCAAATCTATGCACAACAAATCGAGGGTGCGGGTGATAAGCTATTTATCAACCTAATTATCCTTGGTCTACTTGTTTTAATCTTGCTTGCGGTTGTTATTGGAGTTATCTACGTGCAACAAGCACTACGTAAAATTCCAATTCAATATGCAAAACGAGTTACTGGGCGAAATCAACAAACTGGTGGTCAACAAACTCATTTACCGTTAAAAGTAAATGCTGCAGGGGTTATTCCTGTAATCTTTGCTTCAGCGTTTCTGATGACACCTCGTACGTTAGTTCCGTTCTTCGGTGAAAATAATGTTACTACTTTCATTAATAACACGTTTGATCATACAAAACCTGTTGGAATGATTATTTATGTGGCATTAATCATCGCATTCACATATTTCTATGCATTCGTACAAGTGAATCCAGAAAATGTGGCAGATAACTTGAAAAAGCAAGGTGCTTATATTCCAGGTATTCGTCCTGGTGAAAACACTCAAACGTATTTAACAAGCGTGTTATATCGTCTGACATTTGTCGGCGCGATTTTCTTAACTGTTATTTCAGTAATGCCGGTTATATTCATAAACTTTATGAATCTACCTGCCTCAGTGCAGATCGGTGGTACTAGTATTATTATCGTAGTCGGCGTAGCGCTCGAAACGATGAAGCAGCTAGAATCTCAACTTGTTAAACGTCACTACAAAGGCTTTATGAAATAATGTTGGTTTTTAGGGAACGTTCCATCGTTTCCTTTAATCAGCAAACCTTTTGTGGGAGGAATATTTCCTAATGAATATCGTTTTAATGGGTCTGCCAGGTGCTGGTAAAGGTACGCAGGCAGATAAAATTGTTGAGAAGTACGCAATTCCTCATATTTCTACAGGCGATATGTTCCGTGCTGCAATTAAAGAAGGTACTGAACTAGGCTTACAAGCTAAGTCGTTTATGGATCAAGGTGCACTTGTACCTGATGAAGTAACGATTGGTATTGTTCGTGAGCGACTGGCTAAACCTGATTGTGAAAAAGGATTCTTATTAGATGGTTTCCCACGTACTGTTCCTCAAGCTGAAGCCTTAGATAGCATTCTTGCTGACCTAGGTAAAGCTATTGAGCATACATTAAACATTCAAGTTGAAAAGGATGAGTTAATTGCTCGTCTTTCAGGTAGACGTATTTGTAAAACTTGTGGTACATCCTATCATTTAATTTTCAATCCTCCTGCTGAGGAAGGGAAATGTGATAAAGATGGTGGCGAGCTTTATACACGTGCAGATGATAATCCTGAAACGGTTGCGAACCGTCTGGAAGTAAATATGAAACAAGCACAACCTCTACTTGATTTCTATCAAGCTAAAGGCGTGTTAACTAATATAGATGGACAGCAAGATATTAACAAAGTGTTTGCTGATCTTGATGCTCTATTACAGAGCAGCCGCAGCTGATACCCGGCTCCGGGCGCAGAGTACTGCTTCCGCGGGAGGCATGCGGGAGCAACAACGAAACATAATTTTTTTGAGAGTTGCAAAAGCATATTGTGCCCGGTATATATTTCTTCTTAAAAGTGCAACATACCTTTTGGAGGAGTATAATGGGTTTCGTGGAAGCATCTGTGTAACGGGTATGAATATCTCATCCAAGACATTCCGGTATTCGTGTAAACATGGGAGATTCAGTGCCCTTACTGGTTCTGTATATTCCGTGGATTGTGTGAAGCGAAACCAGACGAGCGTCTTTCAAACATCTCTCATACAATCCAAACATATGTTGAAACGAGGTTGCTTCTAAAGTTGCAGCAGATATCCGTTTGATGTAACGATGAGAACTTTAATTTGCATATAGAGAGGAGACAGAGTAGATGGCGAAAGATGATGTAATTGAAGTCGAAGGGACAGTTGTTGAGACTTTGCCAAACGCGATGTTTAAGGTAGAATTAGAAAATGGACATGTGATTCTAGCACACGTATCTGGTAAGATTCGTATGCACTTTATCCGTATTCTACCTGGAGATAAGGTTACTATTGAGTTATCTCCTTATGATTTAACTCGCGGTCGTATCACATACCGTTTTAAATAATCTTTTGCGCTCCGGACTACTAAGGAGGTTAGGTTAGATGAAAGTGAGACCATCTGTGAAACCGATCTGCGAAAAATGTAAAGTAATTCGCCGACGCGGTAAAGTAATGGTAATCTGTGAAAATCCTAAACATAAACAAAAACAAGGTTAATTCTAAAGGAGGTGCACAACGTACATGGCACGTATTGCTGGTGTTGATATTCCTCGCGACAAACGCGTGGTAATTTCATTAACGTACATTTTCGGTATTGGTAAAACTACAGCTCAGAAAGTACTAGCTGATGCAGGTATTTCAGAAGATACACGCGTACGCGACTTAACTGAAGATGAGTTAAACAAAATCCGTGAACAATTAGATTCATACAAACTTGAAGGTGACTTACGTCGCGAAACTTCATTAAATATTAAACGTCTGATGGAAATCGGTTCATTCCGTGGTATCCGTCACCGTCGTGGCTTACCTGTTCGTGGTCAAAATACGAAGAACAATGCGCGTACGCGTAAAGGTCCTCGTAAAACAGTTGCGAACAAGAAAAAATAATTGGTAAAGGAGGTTCCTTCTTAACATGGCTCGTAAACAACAAACTCGTAAACGTCGTGTGAAAAAGAATATCGAATCTGGTATCGCACACATTCGTTCTACATTTAACAATACAATCGTAACGATTACAGATATGCAAGGTAACGCTGTATCTTGGTCAAGTGCTGGTGCTCTTGGTTTCCGTGGTTCACGTAAATCTACACCATTCGCTGCTCAAATGGCTGCAGAAACTGCTGCTAAAACATCCCTTGAACATGGTCTGAAAACGTTGGAAGTAACTGTTAAAGGTCCTGGTGCTGGTCGTGAAGCTGCTATTCGTGCACTTCAAGCTGCTGGTTTAGAAGTAACTGCTATTAAAGACGTTACTCCAGTTCCTCATAATGGTTGCCGTCCGCCAAAACGTCGTCGCGTGTAATGGGTGCGTCTCATATTGTATGAGAACATCATTTTTTGTACAGACTGTCTTGTGCAGATAATAAACGATACGTCATTGACGATCGAATCTATGATGGAAAGAACCTATACATTCGATGTTTTGAAGGAGGGTAAATAAAATGATCGAAATTGAAAAACCAAAGATTGAAACGGTGGAGATCAGCGAAGATTCCAAATATGGAAAGTTTGTTGTAGAACCGCTTGAACGCGGATATGGAAACACTTTGGGTAATTCTTTACGTCGTATCCTTCTGTCTTCATTACCAGGAGCTGCTGTCACTTCAATTCAAATTGATGGTGTTCTTCACGAATTCTCAACTGTAGAAGGCGTAGTAGAAGATGTAGCTTCAATCATTTTGAACGTGAAAAAACTAGCTCTTAAAATCTACTCTGACGAAGAAAAAGTTATTGAGATTGATGTTAAAGGCGATGGTACAGTTACGGCTGCTGACATTACACATGACAGTGACGTAGAAATTTTAAACCCAGATCTATATATTGCAACAATCGCTAAAAACGGTCATTTACGTATGCGTATGTATGCACAACGCGGCCGTGGTTACACTCCTGCTGATCAAAACAAACGTGAGGATCTTCCTATCGGCGTGATCCCGATCGACTCTATTTACACTCCAGTATCACGCGTCAATTTCCAAGTGGAAAATACTCGTGTTGGTCAGTCTTCTGACTACGACAAACTTTCTCTTGATGTGTGGACAGATGGCAGCATCGGTCCGAAAGAGGCGATTTCGCTCGGAGCA
This sequence comes from Lysinibacillus sp. AR18-8, assembly GCF_001705465.1. NCBI lineage: Bacteria > Bacillati > Bacillota > Bacilli > Caryophanales > Bacillaceae > Lysinibacillus > Lysinibacillus sp. AR18-8. The sequence continues at coordinate 15,531 of NZ_MDGU01000051.1, read as the reverse complement.
AAAATTTTAACCGAGCATCTTAACATCTTCGTTGGCATGACAGATGAGGCACAAACTGCTGAAATCATGGTCGAAAAAGAAGAAGATCAAAAAGAAAAAGTTTTAGAGATGACTATCGAAGAGCTTGATCTTTCTGTTCGTTCTTATAACTGTTTAAAACGCGCTGGTATTAATACAGTACTAGAACTTGCGAATAAATCAGAAGACGACATGATGAAAGTTCGTAACCTTGGACGCAAGTCATTAGAAGAAGTAAAAGCGAAGTTAGAAGAGCTTGGTTTAGGATTACGCAAAGAAGACTAAGCGATTTAAACACAACTAACAAGATCAGATTTTTTTCTATAAAGGAGGGAAACATCCATGGGTTACAGAAAACTTGGTCGTACAAGTTCTCAACGTAAAGCGATGTTACGTGACTTAGCTACTGATTTAATCATCAACGAGCGTATCGAAACTACTGAGGCTCGCGCTAAAGAAGTACGTAAAGCTGTTGAAAAAATGATTACTTTAGGTAAACGCGGAGATTTACATGCACGCCGTCAAGCTGCTGCATTTATCCGTCGTGAACTAGTAACAACGACTGATGCAGAAGGTAACGAATCAACATCATTTGCACTTCAAAAGTTATTTGATGATGTTGCACCACGTTATGCTGAGCGTCAAGGTGGTTACACTCGTATTCTTAAAGTAGGTCCTCGTCGTGGCGACGGTGCACCTGTTGTTGTGATTGAACTAGTTTAATCATAAGAGAAAACTTGTGGTGAAGAGGGTGGGAATCACCACCCTCTTTCTTTATAAATGATTTATACGACAAATAATTAAGCTGAGCGTTATGATGAGCGGACACTTATTAGTGTGGCGTCTCGTTTAGCTCTCCGCACCTCATTCAGGAGAAATAAGGGCTTGAGCACCCATATTTCTTGTAAATGTAACGACTAGCGCATTTCTATCGAATGAGGTGCGCGCTTTTTTATTAGATTAGATGGCGCCAATTTGTGGTGCTTTTTTTAATATATGGGTGTTATTTTGTTATTTATTAAACCAATATCAATTTGAGTTGTTATTGTAGTATTTTTCTTTTATCGACATACGGATTGTAGTAGAATTCATACATAAAAAAGTGTAAGTTAATTAGTAGAGCTGAGCGTAGGGAGAGGAGTTCTAGATATGCCTGAAATTTTATCTTTAAATAATGTAACTTTTTCATATACACCAGAAAATCCAAATAGTCGTAATGCTGTTGAAAATGTTAGCTTTGCTGTGGAAGAAGGTGAGTGGATTGCTATAGTAGGACATAATGGTTCTGGTAAGTCCACTATTGCCAAGCTGATGAATGGTTTATTGTTTCCTCAACAGGGAGATGTACGAATATTGCGAGAACCCTTGAATGAAGAAAATCTTTGGGAATCTCGCTCCTTAATGGGAATGGTCTTTCAAAACCCTGACAATCAATTCGTTGGAGCAACGGTACAGGATGATGTAGCATTTGCCTTGGAAAACAACGGTATCCCCTTTGAAGAAATGATAAAACGTGTACATGCGGCACTCGAACAGGTAAAAATGAGTCAGTTTTTAGACCATGAGCCACATCATTTATCTGGTGGACAAAAACAGCGTGTAGCCATTGCTGGGGCACTTGCATTAAAGCCGAAGCTTTTAATTTTAGATGAGGCTACATCCATGTTAGATCCTCAGGGGCGTGCAGAGGTGTTACAAACGGTTCAAACATTACGTGCAGAAACAGGATTAACAGTTTTATCTATTACCCATGATTTAGAAGAGGCAATGTTAGCGGATCGTGTTCTTTTTATGAATGATGGTAAGAAATTTGCAGAAGGTACACCTGCTGAAATCTTTGCACTTGGGGACAAGCTAGTTGAATTTGGACTAGATTTGCCATTTGCCTTGAAGTTATCAAAGCTATTGCAAAAGGAAGGTGTTCCATTAATGGGGCAACATATGACAGAAGAAGAGTTGGTGAATGATTTATGGACATCAAACTTCAACAAGTAAGCTATGCCTATGCACAAGGAACGCCCTTTGAAAAACGGGCATTATTCGATGTGGATTTTGACATTCCATCTCATACTTATCAAGCGATAATTGGCCATACCGGTTCTGGGAAATCAACGATTTTGCAGCATTTTAACGCGCTACTAAGACCTACTTCAGGAGAAGTACATATAGGGGATCGTCTTATTGTAGCTGGGAAAAAAGCAAAGGATTTAAAAACTGTAAGACAAAAGGTCGGCATTGTCTTTCAATTTCCAGAGCATCAACTATTTGAAGAAACCGTGTTGAAGGACATTATGTTTGGCCCAATGAACTTTGGTATATCAGAGGAGGAGGCTGAAGCTCGTGCAAGAGAACTTGTCAGCTTAGTCGGTTTGCCAGATAACGTTTTGGATAAATCACCGTTTGATTTATCAGGTGGTCAAATGCGTCGAGTAGCGATTGCAGGCGTTTTGGCGATGGACCCTGAGGTTATTGTCTTAGATGAACCAACAGCAGGTCTTGATCCACGTGGTCAAAAGGAAATTATGGATATGTTTTATCAGCTCCATCAAGAACGTCATCTCACAACCATTCTAGTAACCCATAGTATGGAGGATGCAGCTCGATATGCAGATAATATTGTGATTATGCATGAAGGAAAGAATGTCTTAAGTGGATCACCACGAGTTATTTTTAAAGATGTTGCAACATTAAAGGAATTCCGTTTAGAGCCACCACGTATTGTCCGCTTTCAGCAAAGGATTGAGCACATGATGGGGCATTCCTTGTCTAAGGTTTGCTTAACAGAGGAAGAGCTTGCTGCTGAAATTGCTCAGGCCCTTAGAGAGGAGCGTGCAGAGTCATGATGGAAAAAATGATCTTTGGTCGCTTCTTACCTGGTGATTCACCTGTACACAAACTTGATCCACGGTCAAAGCTGATCTTTGTGTTCGCCTTTATTATTATTGTGTTTTTAGCCAATAATACCGTGACATATGCTATGTTACTCGCATTCACGCTACTGATTGTATTAGTATCGCGCATTCGTCTATACTTTTTAATAAATGGACTCAAACCAGTACTCTTTTTGATGGCCTTCACATTCCTTCTTCATATTTTCATGACGAAGGAAGGCGTCCCCGTGTTTGAATCAAAATTCATTACGATTTATGACGAAGGGATTAGGCGGGGAATATTTATCTCAATTCGTTTTCTAGTATTAGTATTTATGACGTCAATCTTAACATTAACTACATCACCGATTTCCATTACAGATGGTATCGAGGTTCTACTGAATCCCTTAAAAGCAATAAAAGTACCCGTACATGAATTGGCTTTAATGATGTCCATCTCATTACGCTTTATTCCAACCTTAATGGATGAGACGGATAAAATTATGAAGGCACAAATGGCAAGAGGCTCTGATTTATCATCTGGGCCAATTAAGGACCGTATAAAGGCAGTAGTACCATTGCTTGTGCCTCTCTTTGTCAGTGCATTTAAACGGGCTGAGGATTTAGCAACAGCGATGGAAGTAAGAGGCTATCGCGGTGGTGAAGGACGCACTAGGTACCGTAGGTTAAAATGGGATATGGGGGACACATTTGCGATTGTGTTATTAGTAGCAATAGGCGTATTGCTATTCTTCTATAGAAGTTAAAGGAGTAGGCTATATGCGACGATTAAAAGTAATTATAAGCTATGATGGCACACTTTTTTCGGGCTATCAGGTACAGCCAGGTGAACGCACAGTGCAGGCTGAGCTTGAGCGTGTTCTAGCTATTATGCATAAGGGAGAACAGGTTAAGGTAACTGCAAGTGGTCGTACAGATGCTAAAGTACATGCGACAGGGCAAACATTGCATTTCGACACACCACTTGCCATTCCAGCAGAAAAATATAGTAAGGCTTTGAATGTGCAACTGCCAAGAGATATTCGTGTATTATCGGTTGAGGAAGTGGCACATGACTTTCATGCGCGTTACGATGTGGCTGGAAAAAGATATCGCTATATTTGGTCTTGTGAGCCTATCCAAAGTCCATTCCGCAGATATTATACTGTGGAGACAAATGGGGTCAAACCTAACGTAGAGGCGATGCAAGAGGCAGCTAAGGCTATTATTGGTACACATGACTTTTCTTGTTTTTGCGCGGCGAATACAAGCGTGAAAGATAAAGTACGCACAGTAACATTGTTACAATTTGAATGGCATGGTGAAGAGCTACATATGGTGATTGAAGGGAATGGCTTCTTATATAATATGGTACGGATTATTGCAGGTACTCTTTGGGAGGTTGGGATAGGTCGACGTAAGATTGACAATGTGTCCCATGTAGTTGCTTCAGGTAATCGTGATAAGGCGGGAAAAACCGCTCCACCCCAAGGGCTATACTTAGAAAAAGTGTTCTATTAGTGGCGTTCTACAATTCTGAACAACTTCACCAGGTGTTTAATGAAATTGCTTGACTTTAAAAGTCATTCATTATATGATAACAGATGGTATTTTCATTACCACCACAAATAAGCCCCGAAACTTATAGTGTAGTCTAATGAAAAATAACGGTAATCGAATCGATTAGGAGGATATATACATGCGTACAACATTCATGGCTAAAGGTCACGAAGTAGACCGTAAATGGTTAGTAGTTGATGCAGAAGGCCAAACTCTTGGACGTTTAGCTTCTGAAGTAGCTGCAATCTTACGTGGTAAACATAAACCAACATTCACACCAAACGTTGACACAGGTGATCACGTAATCATCATCAACGCTGACAAAATCCATTTAACTGGTAACAAATTAGAGGGTAAATTATACCGTCACCACACTCAATTTGCGGGTGGTTTAAAAACACGTACTGCTGGTGAAATGCTAGATAAGTACCCAACAAGAATGATCGAATTAGCAGTTAAAGGAATGCTTCCTAAAAACTCTTTAGGTCGCAAAATGTTCACTAAACTTAATGTTTACACTGGAACAGAGCATCCACATGCTGCACAAAAACCAGAAGCATACGAGCTTCGCGGATAATATAAATTAAGAGGAGGATATTACTTTGGCACAAGTTCAATACATCGGCACTGGTCGCCGTAAAAGCTCTGTAGCTCGCGTACGTTTAGTACCAGGTACAGGTAAAATTGTTATCAACAAACGTGAAATCGAAGAATACGTACCATTCGCTGCATTACGCGAAGTAATTAAACAACCATTAGTAGCTACTGAAACTACAGGAAGCTATGATATCCACGTAAACGTTAACGGTGGTGGATACACTGGTCAAGCTGGTGCTGTTCGTCACGGTATCGCTCGTGCTCTACTTCAAGTAGACCCAGATTTCCGTGCTGCATTAAAATCAGCTGGATTACTTACTCGTGATTCACGCATGAAAGAACGTAAAAAACCAGGTCTACGCGGCGCTCGTCGTGCACCTCAGTTCTCAAAACGTTAATATCGTTGTTATATCAACGATTTCAAGCTCTTCTCAGGTTTACCTGAGAGGAGCTTTTTTTACGTCGATAACAAAAACAATATGATTTGTTCAGAATTTGTTTAACAGCCCTATGATAGGATGCCTAAGAGGACTAATGAAATACAGGTGAAAGTCATATTGCATAATGGATTTCATTTTAACTAACTGATAGTTTGATGTTATATATAATTGTGTTCAAATAGGGGAGGGGTGATAGTGAAAAAAAATATTAGCATTACTTTGGCCATTATCATGCTATTTATTATCGTATACTTTATTGGCAATGGAGAGTATTTTGTTAGTAGTAGTCAGCCGATTGCGCAGAATGGGATCGTTACGATTGAAGAAAAAGAACTACAAGAAAAGACTATTTTAAAACTAGATGGAGAATGGTCTTTCTATCCAAATATCTTAATAGCATCAAGCGATTCATTCGACGCGTACGAGAGGGATAAAATACCAATTGAGGTACCAGCTACTTCGAATAGCTTTGTAGAACCAAATGAGGAAGGGCTTACTGTAGGAACGTATCATGTTAAGATAAATGTACCAGTTGAAGGGGAATATGGATTATACATTCGTTCAATTCGTCAATCTAACCGTGTTTTCATAAATGGAAAAGATGTAGGTAGTAAGGGGAATCCGAGTGAAACCTTAAAGGACTTTAAGTTCGAAAATGATGATAAATATACGGTGTTTGCACCAAGTGAGAATCTAATGCTTGATATAGTGATTCATGTGGGGAATTATAATTATCCAAAAGCTGGTATTACTTTTCCTATTGAGTTTGGAACAAAGGAAGCTATTCAAAGAGATTTTAGCATGAAAATTTTAGCAGAATCGTTTGTATGTATTGGTTATATTGTATTCGGTGCAATTTATATTATATCGTATAGTCAAAATCGGAAGCGTAAAGAAGAATTGTTTTTGGGGTTATTCACTATATTATTCGGACTGTACATGTCGTTTACAAATGAAAAAATATTTTTCCTTATTTTTACACATTTAACTATAAATGAACAAGTACGTTTACAATTAGGGATTTTACCACTTGTTGATGTTTGTTTAGCATTATTTCTCTATTATTTGTATCCGGAGTTTATGAGGAAAAAAGCGATTTATATTATTAGTATTTTGTTAGGTTTACTTTTTTTTATCTATGGGATTTACAACCCGATGACAAAAAATAGTATGATTATACCAATAGAAAATCTAGTTCTTTCCCAAATAATCTTTGCAGTAATTTTTATTCCAGTTGGGCTTTATAATGTGTTTGTGCTATTACGTGTGCTTATGAAAGGTGTAGATGGCTCACGTTATATTCTAATTCTTTTAGTATCTCTTACTTGTTATACTTTTTTAATGGTAATGTATTACATTTTTGATATACCTATGGTTTATAGTGAACAATTATTGTTTATTTTTACACTCTATAGTTTTGCATCTCTGCTTAGCTTCCGAGCAAATACTTCTTTTAAGGAAGTTCAAGCGTTATCGGAAGAGCTTTTGATGCATAATCAAATGAAGGATGAGTTTTTATTGAAAACGTCTCATGAATTACGTACGCCTTTAAATGGTATTTTAAATATATCCAAATCATTAATGGAAGGTGTACAAGGACCTTTAAAGCGTGAGCAACAAGAAAATGTCATTTTAATACATAATGTCGCGCAACGTTTAGGTTATTTAGTAGAGGATTTATTGATTTCTTCGAATCATATGACCGGAGAAGTTCGTGTTATCCCTCGTGTTGTTCCGATAAGCGTAATTGATGAAGTAATTGAGGAAATTCGTAGTTTAATGTCGAGTGATACATCCATAAGGTTAATGAGTGCAGTAGATTCTAATTTACCCCATATGTATACAGATGAATTACGATTGAAACAAGTGCTTTATAATTTACTCTATAATGCTCTGCAACATACAAAACATGGGCAAATTACAGTCTTAGCTAGTGTACGTAATGATTATATGGAAATACAAGTAAGCGATACTGGAATTGGTATACCATCACAAGACTTAGATCGAATTTTTAATTCTTTTTATCAAGTAAAGAAAGGTAAAAAAAGTGGGGGTCTTGGGTTAGGATTAAGTATCTCAAAAAATATAGTAGAACAGTTAAATGGGGAAATTCATGTAACAAGTACATTAGGTGTTGGAACAATTTTTACATTTACGGTGCCACTTGCCACCCTCGAAAAACTAGATATTGAAACACAACACCAGATAGGCAATCGAGCAGATAATACTATACTACAGCTAGATTTACCATTAATGCATAAAGGTAATGACAAAGCCATACTCATTGTTGATGATGATCATGTGAATATAAAAGTACTAGTGGACGCATTAATTCAAAAAGGCTATACCGTTATTGGAGTAGATAATGGGTTTGAAGCGATAGATTATATAAAGAAACATAAAGTAGATTGTATGTTAGTCGATTTAATGATGAATGGTATGTCAGGCTATGAATTATGCAAACAAGTACGAAAGCAATACGATATGTTGGAATTACCGATTATAGTTTTAACAGCAATTATGCAGCATTCGGATTTAGTGTTATCTTTACAAGTTGGGGCAAATGATTATCTGCAAAAACCGATTGCGATGGATGAATTACTAGTGCGTATTCAATCATTACTAGCGGTTCGACAATCTTCCATTGATGCGATTGAAGATGAAATGAATTATTTATATGCGCAAGTAACTCCTCATTTTGTCTACAATACACTTAACACTATTATCGGCTTAAGCTATACAAATATAGAGAATACACGAGAGGCGTTATACAGTTTAGCCACCTATTTCCGTGCCAAGCTAAATGTCCATTATCGTAACAGCATGGTTTCAATAGAAGATGAAATAGATCTTGTAAAAGCATATCTCTATATTGAAAAAATGCGCTTTGGTGATCGTCTTACAGTTGCGTATGATATTGATGAGTCCATTCAATCTTTGATTCCAGCATTATCAATTCAGCCTATAGTTGAAAATGCAGTTTTTCACGGGATTTCGAAGAAAAAAGAAGGTGGTACTATTGAGGTGAGTGTGCAACGAGAAGGTCAATTTATACGTATTAAAATTTATGATAATGGGGTCGGTATCTCAGAAGAAAAGTTGCAACGATTAGTAAATGAAGAAAACTCACGTATTGGATTTACGAATCCTTTGAAAAAATTTAAGCTTATGAGAAATGCCAGTTTTCGTATATATAGTGAAGAAGGAAAAGGAACTACTGTTATTATTCTATTACCAGAAGAGAATTCGTAACCTTTACAAATGGCGTACCGTTTAAAGATGATTTGGTCTTTACGGAGTCAGAGGCAGACGAAACATCTATCCTAAGACTCTTTCTACTTTCGAGGAAAGAGTCTTTTTGTCATTCCATCATAAAAAGCAATCTGTGAAGTAACCCAAAGATTGCTTAACGTTATTTCTTTTGAAATTGCAGGTGAAATTGATGCAACAGGTAAGCTAATTCCGAAGTGAGGCCATCTAGAAAAGTATATGAAAAAATCTCCTATAGTGTTAAAGCTTCTTTTAAAATTTGTTCAATCTCATAAAAGCCTAGTTTTTTTGCATGCTGCAATGGTGTGACACCATCTTGATCTCCAATAGTTATATCAGCACCATGATCCACCAATAATTGCACAATTTCTTGATGTTTCTCCCCACCATTGCCTAATATGACTGCCTCCAATAGAGCTGTCCAATGCAAATTATTAATGTGATTGACATGAATTTCCGAGTGATTAAGTAGCTCTCGGACCACCTCAACATGTCCACGTTCGGATGCAGGGATGATGGCAATTCCACCAAAGCGATTAGTTAGCTTTGTATCTGCCCCTGCAGATATGGCAAGTTTAACGATTTCTAAATAGCCTGATGCCCCTGCATGTAAAAGTACGTTCTCAAGGTTATTATCTCTAATATTAATATCAGCACCATGTTGAATGAGCACCTTCACAGTATCCACCTGGTTATTATAAGTGGCAGCTAAGACAGGGGTTCTTCCATTGTGATCCGTTGTATTAATATTGATGCCTTTTTGCAGAAGTGCTAATACTTTATCAGTATCACCGTTCGCTGCTGAAAGTATTAATTGATCATTCATTTTTCCACCCTCTTTTCTTTGGTTAAAACAGCCAAATGACTAATGGTATATCACTGTAGCCTACTTTTCCGTTTATAAAAATATGGTAACATGTTGCGAATTATACGAGTAATATTAAAAAGATATGCTAGGCTTAGCTTTTTCCTATAATAAATAATGTTGAAGTACTCGTTTGTGAGAAATGTCGATCACCCATAAATTAAGTATATGTAGAAAAAAATAAATAGCTTTTTACATAAACCTCACTATTAGTGTACAGATTTAATATATATTAAAAATATTTTCGTATAAGTTTATGTTTTTTTAAGAAATTATTTAGGGGGAGTTTAACATTCCACTTTAATATAGTTTTTAGAAGGTACAACAAACCTTTCATTTTTAAAAATTGTCATTATGGGTTTGATGTAATTCAAAATATAAACTAACCGATGGAGGTAAGTAGGTATGAAAAAATTATTAATAGTATCTGTTGCAGCTATTGCATTACTGGCAGCGTGTCAAGATAAGGAGCCTGCAAAAGGCAATAAGACAAATAGTGAGGAAGTTAAAACAGAAAGTACAGTAACAGAAAATACTGCCAAAGAGCAATTAACAAAGGGACAAGAAATGGCTAATGTTCTAAGTAGTACAAATTGGCAAGGTACAAAGGTTTATGATCAAGATCACAATGATTTAACGGCGGAGAACGCAAACTTCATTGGCTTAGCAAAATATGATGCCCAGACAGGTCATTATGAATTCTTTGACAAGGCTACAGGTAAAAGCCGTGAGGATAAAGGGACATTCTTTATCACAAATGATGGGAAACAAAGAATATTAATTTCCGAATCAAAAAACTACCAAGCAGTTGTCGAGATCACTGAGCTAAACGATAGTATCTTTACTTATAAGAGAATGGGTAAAGATGCTGCGGGCAATGATGTAGAAATATTCGTGGAACATATTCCATATAAAGAAAAAGAACTGGCATTTACTGATTCCGATAAAACGTTAGATGCTTCAACAGGTGAAATTGTTACAGACGTTGACGGAGATAAAATTCTCGCTGATACACTATGGCATGGAACAGTTGTGTTAGATGAAGCGGGTAATGATGTAACAGAATTCAATTCAAATTTCATTAGCATTGCAAAGTATGATGCAAATACAAATAAATATGAGTTCTTTAATCCTGAAACAGGTGAAAGTCGTGGAGACTATGGTTACTTTAATGTCATTCATGATAATAAAATAAGAGCGCATGTTTCTGTCGGTGATAATAAGTATGGTGTAGCTCTTGAAATTACAGAAATCAACGATAAGAAGTTCACGTATAAACGAACAGGTAAAGACAAAGATGGCAATGATATAACTGTATTTGTAGAGCATGAGCCATATACAGGTGAATTCAAACCTACTTTTACAAACCAATAAAATTCTTCCTCCCTTAATATAGAAGAAATTAAAACTCTCAAGTTTGTGACTTGGGAGTTTTTTTTACTTTCTGGCATAGTTCATCCACTAATTTCGTACACTAAATGTAAAAGGGTGGTGTATATGGGTGAAGCGCTGGCTTGCACTAGGAGTAATTATGCTTATGAGTATAGTGGTCGTGGCATATGAAACAAATGCTTCGGACCGTAACTTCTTCTTACCGGACCCACTTGGTGGCATAAAAATTGTCATTGATGCAGGGCATGGTGGTGAGGACGGAGGAGCTTCAAAGGGCGAAGTGATTGAAAAGGATATTACACTTGCAATTGCTCAGCATGTAGAGAAGCAATTAAAGAAAAAAGGCGCAACGGTTATAATGACACGAACAAAAAATGGTGATGTAATCGATGAGCATGCGCCATCAGAAAAATATGGAACAATGAGAGAACGGAAAAAGCAAGATATCTTCCTAAGAAAGGATATCGTGGAAAAGGAAAAGCCTGATGTATTTATAACTATTCATGCAAATGCCATTCCTGAAACAAAATGGCGTGGCGCACAGGTATTTTACCATAAGGAAGGACATGCTGATGGAGAGATTCTTGCCAAGAGTATTCAACAATCCATTCGCACTAATTTAAAAAATACAGACCGTGAAGCATTGTCTATTAAGCAAATCTATTTATTGAAGAAAGCGGAAGTACCTGCAGCTTTAGTGGAGACTGGTTTTATTAGTAATGATGAGGAACGAGCATTATTAGTGGACAAAAACTATCAAGAAAAAATGGCAGATGCCATAGTTGAAGGTATAGAAGACTATTTATTAGCCAAAATTGAGTAGAGCAACATCTACAACGTAAATCAAATCATTATGATATACTAATATTGAGACAATATAAGGGGAGTGTTCGTCGTGATTACTGAACAACAAGTACGAGAAATACTGGGACAACTACAAGATCCATTTTTACATAAATCGCTTGCAGAAACAGATGGTATTACGAACGTAGCAATAAAAGAAGAAAAAAATCATGTCAGTGTAAAAATTGCCATTGCTAAACTGAATACACCGGAACAATTACAACTACAAATGAAAGTTGTTGAGGTGTTGAAAGAAGCAGGTGTAAACACTGTTGGTATTCGTTTTGAAGAACTATCAACAGAAAAATTGCAAAGCTTCCGTGGCACAGCAACAGAGTCGGAAGCACAAGATATTTTATCTCCATTAAGCACAGTCCAAGTAATTTCAATTGCTTCTGGTAAAGGTGGAGTTGGTAAATCGACAGTATCAGTAAACTTAGCTGTTGCTTTAGCTCGTCTAGGAAAGAAAGTCGGCTTAATTGACGCAGATATTTATGGATTTAGTGTACCTGATATGATGGGTGTAACGGATATGCCTAAGGTAGTCGATAATCGTATTTTCCCAGTAGATCGCTTTGGGGTAAAAATGATTTCAATGGGCTTCTTTGTAGAAAATAACGCACCGATCGTATGGCGCGGACCAATGCTTGGTAAAGTATTAGATCAATTCTTCCGTGATGTTGAGTGGGGTGAATTAGATTATCTATTATTAGATTTACCTCCTGGCACAGGTGACGTTGCATTAGATATCCATCAAATGTTGCCATCATCAAAAGAAATTGTTGTAACAACTCCACACCCAACAGCAGCATTTGTTGCAGCTCGTGCAGGGGCAATGGCGCTTCAAACAGACCATGAAATTTTAGGAGTTATCGAAAACATGGCTTGGTTTGAATCTAAATCAGGTGACCGAGAATTTGTCTTTGGGCAAGGAGGAGGACCAAAGCTAGCTGACGAACTACGTACAGAGTTGCTTGGACAAATCCCGCTTGGGCAACCAGATTGGACAGATGAAGATTTTGCTCCTTCTGTATACGCTGAAAAACATACAACAGGACAAATTTATTTAGACATCGCGACGAAAATCATCGATAAATTAAATAAATAATAAAAAACGGATTTCCACCAGTTTTATGGGGAAATCCGTTTTTACATTACCAAGGTTACTCGGTACTTTTCTGTCCCTTATCCGATCCGCCACCACTATCGCCACTCGCTTCTTTCTTATCGCCACTTCCTGATGAACCTGTTTCGCCACTTTTCTTAATAAGTTCCTGCCATTTAGATTGCATTAAAGGGCTTTCGATCGTTTCCTTTACAACTTCCTCCATTTGCTTGCGCATATTGGATGATTTAAGGATAGTCTCCAACTGCTTTTGCATATCGGGTTGCCCGAAAAATGCCTCCATATCCTTTTGGAAAGTCGGATCTTTTATTAAGTTCTTCATAATATCCTGTTGCTGTTTTTGCATACTTTTCGCAACAGTTTCTTTAAACTTTGGATCTTCAAAGGTTTTTTTCCAAAAGTCTTCTGCTTCCTTGGAAAGTAAAGTTTCCTCGGTAGCTTTTTTCACTTCATCATGCTCTAAAATCAAGAGCTCACGGAAACTCGGCTCTTCTAAAAGCTGTCGCAATGCCTTTTTACCATCCTCTGTTTGTAAAGAGTCAATCATGATTTTTTTTATTTCATCATAGGACATGGTAGAGGTTTTATCTTGTGAACAGGCAGAAAGAAAAAGCATTAGAATCAGTAATAAGGTGAATTTTCGCATCGACAATCAGTCCTTTCTCTAGATAGACTCTTTCAATTATTGTTCACATTTCTCAGGACTTTATGTATTGGTTAGGATGAGAAATAGCTTTTTTAACAAGGCATTGATAAAATAAGGACAGATATATTGAGAAATTGGGGGACTTTTAGTTGTGACGATACGAAATTGGGCAAAGTTTTTCTTCTTTGCAATGCTCGTTGGTGGTGCAGTCAACGGAGTTTTTAGTTTATTTATTCGCTGGGAATTCTTCCAACCATACATAGCAAACGGTCAATGGGGTGAGTTTTTCGCTGGACTTTTATGGATGGTTTTCTTAGGGTTTACAATGAGTGTTATAGCGCAAGCTGGCTTTTTTGCTTATTTAACACTTCATCAGGTAGGTGTTAATATTTTTAGAACACTGACATTATGGAATTGGGTACAGCTATTATTAATTGCCATAACGATTTTCGATATAATTTTCTTCCGCTTTATTCCTGGTGTGAAGGATGGGCAAAGCTGGTTGTTCTATGTAGGACTATTAATTGTCCTCATTTTTGGGGCAATAGCAACAGCTGTTCAAAAAGTAAAATTAACAGGGAAAAAACATGTAATGATTTCGGCACTATTCTTTATGATTGTCATTACAACGTTGGAATGGACAATTGCCTTGATGGGTCGCGATGAAAATATTAATGAGTATGTTGCGCTTTTATTATTCCCATTATTGGCGGTTAATGCGTATCAATTATTAGTATTACCTAAATATAATGCAAAATCTGATGAAGATCGTCAAAAATTAGAAGCACGACGCCAAGCTCGTCGTGAACAGGCTAAAAACGCATAAGGAAAAAATTGCCTCGCTGTATTGGAGGCAATTTTTTTATGGCGCTTTTTTAGTTTGAACCTTATAACCAAATATATTTTCTTCAATCGACATAAACTTATGCTGTTGTATGAGAGTGTTAAGCTCTTTAAAGGATATTTGATTATTTTGATGGAGCGGGAAAAAGACAAAATCACCTTTTTGTAATTTCGGAGTTTTTTCACCTTGCCAAATAAGCGAAGGAGATAGTAAATTCATTTGTTGTTGGAATAAGGCTTTCTGTAAATCCTGTGAATATTGATGATTTCGGGTAGCAAACCATAAAGGTTTTTCTTTTAAATATTTTTCGTAAGTATCAATATCCTTTTGGATGAGTGCAATGTCAACGGGTTCTTCTACTGAATCATCCGGCCCAAGTAATCCTGTAGGCAATTTTCGTTGTTGGATAATTTTTAAATGATCGGGTGACCGTTTTATCCAACCAGCATCTAAAAGTAGAAGTGGATAAGGCTCTTTCACCGTTTGGAGCCATTCTAATAGAGAGTCATCAGAGAAAGAGATCTCTACAATAAGAGATGTGCCATAATGTCCTTTTGTGACCACTACTGGTGCATTCGCAATATTAAATACAGAAATCATCGTTGAATTTATAGGCTTTAAAAAGGCAAAAAGCATTACAATTAAAAGCAGTGAAATCAACGTTTTACGGACCATAATGATAACCTCGTTTCTAAAATTAAAATAAAAAATGAATCTCTTTAAAAAAACTTATGATTTAGTGTTGACTTTCATGAATAATCGATGTTATTATGTATAAGTCGCCAAGAGGTGACAACGAAATAAAGAAACATGAACCTTGAAAACTGAACAAGCAAAACGTAATCAATAAAGTTTTAAGTAGCTAGCTTCGGTTAGTTAACAAAACAAAAATTTTGGACATCAAACATGATGCCAGCAAAACAATTTGAGCTAATCAAATTTCTTTTATGGAGAGTTTGATCCTGGCTCAGGACGAACGCTGGCGGCGTGCCTAATACCTGTCTCTTATACACATCTGACGCTGCCGACGATCTTACGCGTTGAGAACTAGGTAGTGCAC
>NZ_MDGU01000050.1:0-745 GCF_001705465.1 Lysinibacillus sp. AR18-8 | reverse complement strand
CTAACACAAATTGACATGCTGCCTGTCATCCATTAGCTCTTGATTTTTTTTTTTGCAGGTGCGCGAATGGCAACTGCAGACCGCTGGCGCGTTCCTGTACGGGAAGCGCGGACTTCGAGCGCAGCCCGAGGCGTTGCGCAAGTCTGGCGATTTGAGATCGCTCAGTGTCTCGTGGGCTCGGGCAGGCTCATCATGATGCTTGAGCTCTCAGGGCTACGGCCGAAGTGTGGCAGACCTGTGGCATTTGCGCACGGGCTTTGCACCGCGCGTGCCGATGCCACACGCACCAGGGGCGGCCAATCATGGCGTATCGATGTGGCAATATCGCTGGGTAGATCACTGAGGAGCCTCCATGCCAAATCTGGTGCTGGATATCGCGCTATCCGCCGAACGAATGAAAGCGGTATACCAAGGCCATGCGAATCGCATCCTGATCCGAAGCCGCGATGGCACGCGGGTCAGCCTGCCTGCGCATCATGTGCGCCCGTTTCTGACCCACGAAGGGGTATAGGGTTCCTTGGAGCGCTAGTTTGGCGGACCAGGTTCGTTTTCTGGGCTTGCGGCGGCTAAAATTCCGGGCTCGCGTTCTGGTGGCGGCTCCATTGTTTCATCAGCCGCCGCTGCGGCTGTACGGGCCTCGGGCTGCTATACTCCGCGTCCACCTTTACCGAGACTTTAGGCTGCGTATGTATAACCTGGCCCGCCAGCTGTTGTTCAAATTATCTCCGGAAACTTCCCACGAACT
>NZ_MDGU01000049.1:0-866 GCF_001705465.1 Lysinibacillus sp. AR18-8 | reverse complement strand
GTTCGTGGGCTCGGAGATGTGTATAAGAGTCAGCAGCAATATCCAGTCCAAGTCTTTATTTATCAGGCAGATGTGACCCAAGTTTATCAGGTACGCGCGTTATTTGCCGCGGTTAAAACCCATTTCGGTGAAGTTATTCATGCTGTAGTCAATTATGCACTGATTCAATTTGAATTTAATGGCGATGCACGCCCTAAAGTAGAAACGCTGACTTGGGAAATGTTGCAACGGCAATTTAGCGGTGCAGTACCGGCTGCCTTAAATACCACACAAGCCGCTCTGGATGATATGAAACAGGCAGGGTTTGGCCGGATGGTGAATATTAGGTACAACCCTGGTGCCAAATCCGGTTGGTTCCTTTTCTTGACTTTACCCCCGCCAAAGCTGCATTTTTTGCCTTTACCCGCACCACGGCGCAGGACTTGGGACAATATGGCATCAATGTGAATATGCTCTTTGGTTGCCTTTTACAAACCACGGATGCCAGTAAGGCCACACCTGACATTGTCTTTGACCTGATTGCTCAATCGACGCCTTTACGCCGCGTGATTACACCCGAAGAATTCGCTGCTGCAATCCTGATGTTTTTGTCACCTTATTCACGTGCTGTCACAGGACAAAACCTAATTGTAGATGGCGGCTTGGTTAAAGGTTAGATGTTTAGAGAATGGACTTGGATTTTCAAATTCTGTTGTTCTATTTTTTAACCATTTGGTAGATTAAAAAGGTTTTGTGACCGGGTTTTACTTCTACAATAGTGCGCTCCCATAAAACCTTTAGTCTACTTTGCATGAAATTTATCACGACATTGCTCAGTACCTTGCTTCTAGCAGGTTGTATGTCCAGCGATTTGAAGAAGTCCGAAC
>NZ_MDGU01000048.1:0-672 GCF_001705465.1 Lysinibacillus sp. AR18-8 | reverse complement strand
GCGTATTCCCATAAGGTTTTATATCCTTATGAATCTCGAAATTACGAAGCTGAAACTGAAATGGTATCTCATCGATAACCTTTACTTTTATAGTAAACGGATAGTTGTTCCGAAGGTCAATTTTAGTAAAGTTTTCATCTCCATTCGATAATTTTTCAGGAAGAATTCTGTTACTTTTCACTCCATTTTTCTCTCTGAATAAAATAAAAGTATCAATACAGGTCATTAACACCAATAACAATAATCCTGCATGTGCTATCCACATTACAAATGGGACGAAAAATGCAAAAACGTCTACTCCTGCTATAATACCAAGCAGCAGAAAAAATAGATTATTGAGATATAATTTTTTCATAACATTTATTGAGAGTTTATAGTACACAGATAATAGCTATTTACTCAAAGATTTGATTATTTCTTTTAAAATTCTGGAAATCTCCAGAATACTATTAACTGTAAACTGACAACCGCACACTACATAATTTATCTCGGAATTTCTATGGATTCCAGTATTTGTTTAATTACCTCTTCTACACCCAGTCCCTCCATTTCACGCTCCGGAGTAACAATTACTCTATGTCTCAGTACTGCTACTGCAGCTTCTTTTATATCATCCGGGGTTACAAAATCACGACCATTAATCGCTGCAAAACCTTTAGATGCCGTTAGCAA
>NZ_MDGU01000047.1:0-569 GCF_001705465.1 Lysinibacillus sp. AR18-8 | reverse complement strand
TATACCATCATAATACTATATATGCTGTTAGCTAGATTCTTGTGTGCTATGATCTGTTTATTTTTTTTTTCAAGCAGAAGACGGCATACGATATGCTGCGTAGTTCGTGGGCTCGGAGATGTGTATAAGAGACAGCATTAACACAGTCTAAAGACTTGGAACAGAATACAAAGACATTAGAAGATCTCAGAACTGTTTTGAATGGTGGTTATGACAGAATGCAACATCCATCTTATTATGGCAGAGATATGATTATTTATGGAGAAGCAAGGAGTGATAATGCTTTTTCTAATGCTAACTCTAATAGATTTGTGACCGTGTCCCAAATGAAAATGATTATAACGGACGCCTACCCCAATAATACATGGAATAAAATATATGAAGTAATAGGAAATGCCAATATTGTGATTAATAAACAAGGGGCAACAGGAGATGCTGCACAGTTATCACATTTAAAAGGTCAGGCTTATGCAATGAGAGCTTTATGTCATTTTGATCTGTTAAGGCTTTTCGGGCAACATTTTATTACAGCGCAAGGAGGAATGAATGCATTAGGTGTTCCATATGTA
>NZ_MDGU01000046.1:0-1746 GCF_001705465.1 Lysinibacillus sp. AR18-8 | reverse complement strand
GTTTTGAAAGAATAAATCTTTCAATTAAATACAAAGTCTAGTGATGATGGCAAAGAGGTCACACCCGTTCCCATACCGAACACGGAAGTTAAGCTCTTTAGCGCCGATGGTAGTTGGGGGCTTCCCCCTGTGAGAGTAGGACGTCGCTAGGCATAATACCCAGGAGGATTAGCTCAGCTGGGAGAGCATCTGCCTTACAAGCAGAGGGTCGGCGGTTCGAGCCCGTCATCCTCCACCATATGCCGGTTTAGCTCAGCAGGTAGAGCAACTGACTTGTAATCAGTAGGTCGTGGGTTCGATTCCTATAGCCGGCACCATTTTTTCGAGCCATTAGCTCAGTTGGTAGAGCATCTGACTTTTAATCAGAGGGTCGAAGGTTCGAGTCCTTCATGGCTCACCATTTATAAATAATAATAAGCGGGTGTGGCGGAATTGGCAGACGCACTAGACTTAGGATCTAGCGCCGCAAGGCGTGGGGGTTCGACTCCCTTCACCCGCACCATTATTTTCATTGCCAGATAAAAAAGCTTATGCACATGCGGAAGTAGTTCAGTGGTAGAACACCACCTTGCCAAGGTGGGGGTCGCGAGTTCGAACCTCGTCTTCCGCTCCAAATGTGCCGGGGTGGCGGAACTGGCAGACGCACAGGACTTAAAATCCTGCGGTAGGTGACTACCGTACCGGTTCGATTCCGGTCCTCGGCACCATTTTAAATGCGCCCGTAGCTCAATTGGATAGAGCGTCTGACTACGGATCAGAAGGTTATGGGTTCGACTCCTGTCGGGCGCGCCAAAAGAACAACGGGAAGTAGCTCAGCTTGGTAGAGCACTTGGTTTGGGACCAAGGGGTCGCAGGTTCGAATCCTGTCTTCCCGACCATTTCCAAAAAGATTATGGGGCCTTAGCTCAGCTGGGAGAGCGCCTGCCT
Organism: Lysinibacillus sp. AR18-8; assembly: GCF_001705465.1. Lineage (NCBI taxonomy): Bacteria > Bacillati > Bacillota > Bacilli > Caryophanales > Bacillaceae > Lysinibacillus > Lysinibacillus sp. AR18-8. The sequence goes on along the minus strand of NZ_MDGU01000046.1, from coordinate 819 downwards.
TGCACGCAGGAGGTCAGCGGTTCGATCCCGCTAGGCTCCACCATAAGTAAATTAACCAGTATAAAGATCCTGGCGGCGTAGCTCAGCTGGCTAGAGCGTACGGTTCATACCCGTAAGGTCGGGGGTTCGATCCCCTCTGCCGCCATCTTAAAGGACCTTTAGCTCAGTTGGTTAGAGCAGACGGCTCATAACCGTCCGGTCGCAGGTTCGAGTCCTGCAAGGTCCACCATTTATATATTGTAACGGAGGTATACCCAAGTCTGGCTGAAGGGATCGGTCTTGAAAACCGACAGGCGGGTAACACCGCGCGGGGGTTCGAATCCCTCTACCTCCTCCAGTTTTAAATTTTTATAAATGGTGCTTTAAAAACTCGAAACAACATAAAATTATCGCGGGGTGGAGCAGTGGTAGCTCGTCGGGCTCATAACCCGAAGGTCGTTGGTTCAAATCCGGCCCCCGCAACCAAAAGGTCCCGTGGTGTAGCGGTTAACATGCCTGCCTGTCACGCAGGAGATCGCCGGTTCGATCCCGGTCGGGACCGCCATTTTTAAAATAAAAGTCATGAGAAGCAAAAAAGTGAGCAAGCTTAGCATGGACGAAATGGGTCAGTAGCTCAGTTGGTAGAGCATTAGATTGACGTATGTCTCTTATACACATCTGACGCTGCCGACGTTCTTACGCGTTTTCTCTTTCCAGCAGAATTTTCAAAACCAACGTTTACTTCTGCTCCCTACGTTTTTCCAATCCAGTATTCCTCAGCGTATTTCATGGGTTCTGGCTAGTCCAATGTTTTTAACACTAGTCTTACCCTTTCTGATT
>NZ_MDGU01000045.1:0-37903 GCF_001705465.1 Lysinibacillus sp. AR18-8 | reverse complement strand
AGATGTGTATAAGAGACAGCATTCAATGCACCGTTTATCCAGTTTTGAAAGAACAAGTAAGTTTTAAAAAAAGCTTGCATTTTTACTAAGATATGTTATAATAAGTATTGTCTTTCAAATAGTCTAGTGATGATGGCAAAGAGGTCACACCCGTTCCCATACCGAACACGGAAGTTAAGCTCTTTAGCGCCGATGGTAGTTGGGGGCTTCCCCCTGTGAGAGTAGGACGTCGCTAGGCTATATACTAAAATTATTCCGAAGTAGCTCAGTTGGTAGTAGCACCTGACTGTTAATCAGGTTGTCGCAGGTTCGAGTCCTGCCTTCGGAGCCATTCTTGGAGAGTTGTCCGAGTGGCCGAAGGAGCACGATTGGAAATCGTGTAGGCGGTTAACACTGTCTCAAGGGTTCAAATCCCTTACTCTCCGCCAGCACTTTGATGTGTTCCAAACGATGGCCCCTTGGTCAAGTGGTTAAGACACCGCCCTTTCACGGCGGTAACACGGGTTCGAATCCCGTAGGGGTCACCAATTCAATACCCAGATGGAGGATTAGCTCAGCTGGGAGAGCATCTGCCTTACAAGCAGAGGGTCGGCGGTTCGAGCCCGTCATCCTCCACCATTATTTTTACAACATTATAGTATTATCGCGGGGTGGAGCAGTGGTAGCTCGTCGGGCTCATAACCCGAAGGTCGTTGGTTCAAATCCAGCCCCCGCAACCAAATGGTCCCGTGGTGTAGCGGTTAACATGCCTGCCTGTCACGCAGGAGATCGCCGGTTCGATCCCGGTCGGGACCGCCATTTATTTTAAAATATGGGTCAGTAGCTCAGTTGGTAGAGCATTAGATTGAAGCTCTAAGTGTCGGCGGTTCGATTCCGTCCTGACCCATCTTGTTTTTTTGCCGGTTTAGCTCAGCAGGTAGAGCAACTGACTTGTAATCAGTAGGTCGTGGGTTCGATTCCTATAGCCGGCACCAGATTTTCCCGGAGGGGTAGCGAAGTGGCTAAACGCGGCGGACTGTAAATCCGCTCCTTAGGGTTCGGCGGTTCGAATCCGTCCCCCTCCACCAGTTTTATTATTTTAGGGGCATAGTTCAACGGTAGAATAGAGGTCTCCAAAACCTTTGGTGTGGGTTCGATTCCTACTGCCCCTGCCAATTAATTTTATGGCGATTGTGGCGAAGTGGTTAACGCACCGGATTGTGGTTCCGGCATTCGTGGGTTCGATTCCCATCAGTCGCCCCATCTAATATAAAATTAATAAACATCATAATACAATGGCGATTGTGGCGAAGTGGTTAACGCACCGGATTGTGGTTCCGGCATTCGTGGGTTCGATTCCCATCAGTCGCCCCATTGTTGGGGTATAGCCAAGCGGTAAGGCAACGGATTTTGATTCCGTCATGCCTAGGTTCGAATCCTAGTACCCCAGCCATTTTTGCGGAAGTAGTTCAGTGGTAGAACACCACCTTGCCAAGGTGGGGGTCGCGAGTTCGAACCTCGTCTTCCGCTCCATGTATGACGGCGGCATAGCCAAGTGGTAAGGCACGGGTCTGCAACACCCTTATCACCGGTTCAAATCCGGTTGCCGCCTCCATATTTTAACTGTTAATCGGTTTATCCGATTTTTTTTATCTCCATTATGCCGGTGTGGCGGAATTGGCAGACGCGCACGACTCAAAATCGTGTTCCTTTGGAGTGTCGGTTCGACCCCGACCACCGGTATCAATTACAACGAAGAATCCTTGATATATCAGGGGTTCTTTTTTTGTTGTAAAAAATTATAGAAAGTATATAAACATAGATAAAGGAGCGGGGGACTGAATGGGTCATATTTTTGCCTTTACAGCAGCTATATTTTGCGCTGTATTAGCAAACTAAAGTTATTTAATATAATCTACGTTCATTATGGTAACGTTAACTGATAAATTAATGTGTACTTGCCTCTTAAAAGCAGAAAATGACAAGACAGAGTTTAGTTTCTTCCTTAACTTAGAAACAAGTGGCATTAAGATATGTTTTGTATCGATGAAACATGAAAACATTAATCACAACGTATGGGTCATGCATGAAGTTGAACTAAAATTTTTGTTCTATTAATTGAAAATTTATATATATTAATTTTACTATTTATTATAAAATATTTTTACCACATTTGTATGATAGGTAGACTAATTTCTCTAAAATGGAAAGTAAAAAAGGATATATCTAAAATATTTGGTAATAACTACCCAAAAACCATTGTGGAATTATAATAAGAAAGGGAGATATTCCAATTTAAAAAAATATACAAAAAGATATATCGCAAATTACTATTTATTAGTAAATAAGTCACCATCAATAATGAGGGAAAGAATGTGAGATTATGAAAAAAAAGAATAAAAATTTTAACAAGATAATAGCATCTACAGTTACAGCATCTGTTGTGGTAAGTAGTTTAGTGACCGTGATACCAAATGCTAACGCAGCTGCAACTAAATTCAAAGATGTACAGTCAAATGCATACTTTTATGAAGCAGTAAATAGTTTACATGCACGTAATATTATAAGTGGCTATGAAGATGGTACTTTCCGTCCAAACGAACCTTTAACTCGCGCCCATGCTGCAAAAATCATTGCACTTGCATTAGATTTAGATACAACTAATATTAAGAACCCAGGATTTAAAGATGTCTCTGAAAAGCATAGTTTCTATAAATATATTGCTGCATTAGCCGATAAAGGAATTATTGTGGGATCTGAAGGTGAATACAGACCGAATGATCCTGTGACTCGTGCACAGATGGCAAAAATTATCTCATTAGCCTATGATTTAAAATCAGAAAATTCTCAACAAAAAATAAACTTTACAGATGTGAGTCAAGATGATCGGTTTAATAATTATGTTGGGATATTGATTGAAAATGAAATCACATCCGGAACAACCTCAACAACATTTTCGCCTAATAAAAGTGTGACTCGTGGACAACTAGCAGCGTTCATTTACCGTAGTGAAAACAAAATAACACCTGTTCCTGTTCATGTGAATGAGACGATCTCCAATATTACAGATGAGACACTGGTGACTTCTGAAGGTACATACACACTTTCAGATGATCAAAAGAAATGGGTTAATCCGAGTAATCTAGCGACATTAAAAGGTGCCAACTTAAAACTAACTATAAAAGAGAATAAAATTGAACAAATACAATCTATTGAATTAACTGCAAAAGGTACACCAAGTACTGATACTAATAACCCCTATGTAAATCATGCTGTGTTTGATGGAAAAGGTGCAACTATCGATTCTACTGTCATTGTAAATAGCGATTACATCACAATGAAGAATATCACCATTAAAGGCGATTTACATGTGGGTAAAGGCGTTGAGAATTCTTTCTACTCTGAATTCTTGAAAGTGGAAGGTAAAACGACGATTGATGATACTTTGCAACTAGCAAATCAAACTAATGCATATAAATCTTTTGGAGCAAAGGTTGCATCTATGAATAACTTACCTATAGCTGCGAATGAAACTAAAGTAAGAGGAAGAGTAGTTTTCAGTGAATTTCAATTGGGTGATGTGGGTGTCGATAAAAATGCTGATGTTATTTTCCTATCGAAAACATCTGGAGCATCTACAGTAGGAGAAATTGTTGTTAATAGCAATGCAATATTAACTGCTGGAAGTTCAGTGGTGCTTCCTAAAGTATTGATTGTCCAGGGAGCTACTGACGTTGTCATTAACTCAAATGTAACTGCTTTACAAGTAACAACTACAGGTGAGGTTAAATTATCTGGTAAAAGTGACATTGTTAATCTATCTCTTATGACAAGTGCAAATGTAAATCTGCAAACAATCGGTCGAGTAAGTAATCTTGAAACACTTAATAGAGAAACAAAAGTTACAATAGGAACAGAAACCAAAATTGGCAACCTTGTTATTCCAACAGGTTCAAAACCTGCTGATATAATTCAAAATTATAATTCTGTAAAAGGCAATGTCGAACGAATTGCTGGAACAAAAAACCCAGATTTATCCGATACGTCATCTGATAACTCAGGTAGCGGGTCTATTGATACAACAGTTCCCGTAGCACCATCAGCACCAAAGGGTTTACAAGGGGTGTCTCCAACTTTAGTAGGAAATGATGGTAAGATTACAGGTTTAAATGCAAGTAAGAAATATCAATATAAACTAGTTACAGACACAAGTTGGACGAATGTACCTTTATTAGCAACAGAAATTATTGGCTTAGGTGCAGGAAACTATGAAGTACGGTATGCAGCAAGTGGGAACATACCAGCAAGTTTATCAATGACGGTATATGTTCAAAGTTCAAATCAATCACAAGCTCCTTCACACATACAATTGGTTAATTACGCGACAGCAGGCAAGGATATGATTGCTTTACCTTCATTACCAGTAGGCTCATTAATTAAAGTGTATGATGCAAGTACAAATGGAAATATCCTTGGAAGCTTTTCAGTAACAACGTCAACTGCACTTAGTATAGTAGAGATTCTAGGAGGATTTCCTCTAGGACTTAATAAAGTCTATGTAACAGTTACAGAAAACGGAAAAACTGAAAGCACAAGAGTCGAAAAAGGAGTACCAACGACTTTCCCGAATGCACCAGCAGTTAGTGATATTACTGTTACTGACAATGCTACTGGGGCAGACAAAGTGACAGTTAAACTACCTTCCCCAATAGGTGATTATATGATTTCTGTATACGATGTTTCAGGCAATCAATTAGAATGGGGTATACTTCCTGACGGAAATGGTGAAAAATCAATTGCGATTTCCTCTGGTTTTGCTAATGGGATGTCTGAAATTGATGTAGCGATTATAAAAGTAACAGACAATGGTACTCAATATGCAGAGAGTTTAAGAACACGAGTTAGCATCGGATCTTTAAGCCCATTAGCTGTTACGGCAGTGGATGATCCATTCAGTAACGATAAAATAAATATTACAGTTGGTGAACCTGTAGATTTAGGTAATGAGTTTGCTTTTAAAGTTTTTGATGATGCGAATGCAGCAGACGCTGGAAAGCCATCATTAAATGCTGATGTATCTTCTTGGGAAACACTTCCGCCTGATGGTAAAATTTCAGCAGCTGCTGGTAAGGTAGTTGTTGTAGTAGAAAGAACGTCAGCAGGTAAAATCGCGAAAAAGATTGGACAAGTAGTTGCTAATACAATAGTAAATAACCCATTGCTAGAAACGGTTACGATAGATGGTAAAGATGGGGTCAGCTCACAAGATGGAAAAATGGAAACCATTCGCCTAAAATTTTCAGCAAATATTGATCCAACGACAGTAACTAAGGATTCTTTTACAGTCCCTGGCTTTACTGTAGAATCTATAAAAGTAACAGACAAAAATGGAAGAACGCCACTGCTTAGCAATGGTAATCCTAATCCATTATATACACAAGGTGAAAACAAATATATTACAATTAGAGTGGAACCAATGGTTGGTACTCACTTCACACCAGAGGTTATTCAAAATCCAAATGAATCTATCATAGATATCAATGGAGTGAATATAGCTGGGATTCATGTGACAGCAGTTGATCAGGCTGCACCAGTTATTATTAGTTCAGGGTTCATAGATAAGGATTCTAACGGTGTAGATGTAGGGGATCAGTTAACGATTATCTTCTCAGAGGATGTAAATCTTGGTTTGGCTAATCTAATTGATTTAGCGAATGATTTTACTTTAAGTAATCAAACAAATTCTACGTTTGCTTTTGCTAATGATGATACCTTTGAACTTTTAGGAAATACCGTAACTGTCACGTTAGGTGCAACAACCGTATCAAAAATTGAACAAAATACAACCATCACGATGAGTGCAAATGGTAACGATATTTCTTTAAAAGACGCTGCTTTGAATAAAGCGAAGCCTCAAAAAGAATTTGTGAATGAAACAGTCTATTCTGATGCAAAAACAATAAATATAACGAATATACCATTAACAATTGTAAATCCAATTACTGCACCTAATGCAATGAAAGCACAAGGAACGAATGCAGGAACAATGAAACTGACAGGATTAACAGATGGTGTTACGTATGAATATATAATAGATAGTAATGCTACGACATCTATTAGCACAGACTGGGCAGGCGCAACATTAATACCCCTATCAGGAACAACAGAAATTGATAATATTTCGATAAATGCGGGTCAATTTGTTCATATTCGTATAGCTTCAGCAGGAGGGCAACCAGCAAATGATGTACAGAATTTACAAATTGAATTAAGCGATATAAAGCCTGCTGCTGCTCCAAATGCGACTCCAATACCATCTAACGCAGCAGGTTATACAAAATTAACCGGCTTAACTTCTGGGATGACATATGAATACTTTGTTGATAACAACGACACTGCAGCAGATAATGCAGCAGAATGGTCAACTGCTACAGCTAAAACTGGTGTTACTTATATTGAGATTCCAGCTAATACTTCGCAATATATTCATATTCGTATAAAAGCCACCGCAGAAAAGCCAGCGTCTTATATAAAAAGTGTTAAAGGTACTGGAAATGAGGGACCTTAAGTAAATCCTTAGTTGGAATGGATCACTTATCGAGGTGATCCATTCCCTTTTTTACTAAACCTCAAATAAAATAGACTATTTTCATTAAGAAGGTAAAAATCATGCTAATCCAAAGAATAAATGAAACCCAAGTTAATGAAGTATTACTGCATTTTAAAAATATTAAAGGTGACTTTTTATTTAATGACCTAAACAATGACTCGTTTGTCTTAGGCGTTTCAGTTGATAAAAATAGTGAAGTTCTCGGAGCAATATTGGCGGAATACAAAGAGTTAGATAGAATGGGCGTCGTCTACTCAGTAAATGTTAGAGATAAGTTTAAAAATAAAAACATAGAAGAAAAACTACTAAAGTTTGCCGAAAAAGAACTAAAAGCAAAAGGCGCAAATGTTTTATATACAAATGTTTTTCCTGAAACTAGTCCGAATGTAAAATACACATTAAGAAAGCAATCGTGGACTCCACCAATTTTAGACAAAACTCACTTTATGATTAATGTGAAAGATATGAGCAAAGAAAAATGGATCGAAAAAAACACATTTCCAGAAGACATCTCTGTTAAAGCGTTGAATCAAATTCATGAAGCGGAACTGGAGTCGTTACGCAATGTTGATTGGTATCCTAAGCATTTATCACCCTTAGAGGATTTTCAATTTGGTGAAGCTAGTCCACAAACGAGTTTTTGGGTTTACTACAAAGAGGAAATCATCGGGTGGATATTAAGTACAAATGTGAATAATGAACATTTATTTATTACTTCCCTCTTTATTAAAGAAGATAGAAGAAATCATTATATTTTAAGACCTTTACTGGGCGAGGTTATTAAAAATCAAATTCAACTAAATATACCGTATGCTTGTTTTGATGTAAGAAATGAAGATGAAAAGGTATTGAAATTCTTTAAGAGTTTTTTTAGATCCTATATTCATACTACAATTGAAATTCACAGTTCGTATAAAATATTAAGACCTTGATTAGAAATCAAAAATATCAATTCATTCAAGGCGAGGGATTTTAGTAAGTAAAGATAAATAAGATTCAAAAAAGATGCCACTCTATGGGATAAAAATGCCTTTATAGAGTGGCTTTTTATATAATCACTACATTTTAACGATTAGTTCATGCACTGTTCATTTAACAATTTTAAGCTAGGAGTAATCAAAGAAATGGAGGGGTTAGTGATGAATCTTGCCTGGAAAGAAATGAAGAAGAATAAAGTACGGTTTTTAATCTTGGGCTCCATTATCTTCCTAGTTAGTTTTTTAACGTTTATTATCTCGGGTTTAGCAAATGGTCTGTCACAGGATAATGCAGCTTTAATTAAGGATTTACCGAAGGGTCAATTTTATATGGCTGAGGATGCGGATGGCACGTTTAATCTTTCAAGAATCGATAGCGACCTGCAACAGAAAGTCATAAGTAAAGAAAAAGAGGCAGTAGCTTTTTCGATCCAGATGGGCTTTTTAAATGATCAGGATGATAAACAACAAAGTGTAGCCTTTGTGACATCAACGGAATCTACACTTTTTAGCAATGTGCATCAAGACGAGGTGCTTTTGGATAGCTCACTACAAGATAAAGGAATACAAGTTGGAGATATATTAACGAATAATCAATACAGTGGAAAGTTCATTGTAAAAGGTTTTGTAGAGCAAAAAAAATATAGCCATGCTCCCGTTGCTTATATTAGTGAAGAGGCTTATCAGGAGATGTATCGGGTAGCTGATAAACAATTAATTTTTGTACCAAATAGTGAGCCAAATGATATTAAGGGATTGCAAGCATATAGCAATAAAGAGTTTCTCAATACTATCCCTAGTTATAATGCGGAACAATTATCTTTAAATATGATTATATGGTTCTTAGTTGTCATTAGTGGGATGTTGTTTGCTATTTTCTTCTATATGATGAATGTGCAAAAAATTGGCTTGTATGGCATTTTAAAAGCAATTGGATTAAAAACAAGTAAGCTATTTAAAATGATCTGGACACAGATGGCTATTATTACAATCTTTTCACTTGTGGTATCTGTCAGTCTTAGCCAGCTATTTAATATAGTTGCTCCTAAGGGGATGCCATTCACTTTAACAATAGGCACTACAACACAGTTATCAGTTGTATTCCTCCTCATAGGCTTTATTGGTGCGACCTTGTCAGGAATGCAAATTAAAAAAATTGAACCGTTACAAGCAATACAGCAAGGGGAGGCTTAATCATGACGTTATTTACAATTGATGAAGTACGAAAAACGTTTAAGAATGGTGAAGTCGAGGAAGAGATCTTAAAGGGCATCAATCTTTCTTTAAATGAAGGAGAGATTACAGCATTGGTAGGTGCTTCTGGCTCTGGGAAAAGTACATTATTAACGATCGCTGCAGGACTACAACCCGCAACAGATGGGCAAGTGTTATTTGAAGAGCAGAATCTTACGACGATGAAAACCGACCAGGTACGAAAATTACGTGCAAGTAAATTCGGTTTTGTTTTTCAATTTGCTCACCTTGTTCCATTTTTGACAGTGGAGGAACAATTGCTATTAATGCTAGATGTAGCTGAATCTCCATTAAAAAAGAATGAACAGAAATATGAAGTCAATCGGCTATTGGAGTTAGTTGGAATGGAACACCGTAAAACTGCCTATCCTTCCTCCTTGTCAGGGGGAGAGAAGCAACGTGTAGCAATTGCACGTGCTATTATTCATCAACCGAAAGTATTGTTTGCTGATGAACCAACGGCTAGTTTAGATTCACAGCGCTCTAAAGAGATTATGTTGTTATTAAGAACATTAACAAAAACTTTAAATATAACAACATTATTAGTGACGCATGACGAAGAAATGTTGGCATATACAGATCGTATTATTAAAATGAGCGATGGTGTCGTATTATAAAATAAGCAAGGCTCCCATTAGAAGGGAGCCTTGTGAAACATTAGGTTAAACGTGCATTACTACTCACTTTACAAACGATTCTCATTAACGCTTTGTGTAAAAAAGGAAAAATAGTAAAAACAACATCCAGTGTTTTGCGCATTGGCATTGGACAAATGATAGGCTTATTTTGATGAACACCCTCTATAGCCATTTTTGCAATTCGCTGAGGTGAGATCATTTTTTGCTGCTTTAATTGTTTGGTGATAATGGATTTATCCATATGAATCGCCTTTGCATTATCGAAAATTGGTGTATCCACAAACGTTGGACATAAAGTACTCACCTTAATCCCGAATTCCTCAGCCTCATAGTGTAGAGAGGTTGTTAGTCCTATAACAGCATGTTTGGTAGTAGCGTATGCAGTAGAAAAAGGAGAAGGTCCTAACCCTGCAGCAGAGGAGGTATTGACGATATGACCAAAACCTTGTTTTTTCATAAGTGGGTAGCCTATTTGAGTCCCATAAATGACACCCCATAAATTAATGGCCATAATTTCCTTCCAATCCTCAATAGTCATTTCACCCATCTCCCCATACATAGCGATACCAGCATTATTAAACAGATAATCTATACGGTGAAATTCTTTAAATACATCGTGAATGACAGAAGCTACATTTTTGTAATCGGTTACATTTAAATGTACAAATTTTACATGGGCGATATCCTTATTTAACTCTGCTTCTAACACACGACCCTCATGATCTTGAATATCAGCAATAATGACAAATATATGTCGAGCAATTAATTCTTGGCAAATAGCCTTTCCTATCCCTGAAACACCGCCAGTAACAACAGCAATCTTTCTCATCTTTAGGACCTCCCGATTTTGTCTCCTTCGACTTTATAAAGTTCAATGATAGAGCTATATTGCTGTGCCACTAAATCAGCACCTTTACTATTCAAATGAACACCATCTAAAGTTACATGTAGCCCTCTTTTTTGAGATAATTTATCGATACGTAAAGGACTTTTGTAAAATAAAACATCCAGTAGGACTCTTATTACATTCGTATTAATAAAGCCTGAGCACTCCAAATGTTCTAAATGCTCTTTAAAGAGATTTTGCATATTTACAAAATAAACATTGCCAGATTTCATTGAAATAGACTCCATAACAGACGTTAATTGTGTTATTTCTTTGTTAGAGGGATTTTGAAGATCTTCTCCTACTAATGCTGGAGATACTAATACAACATTTTTGGAAGCGTCATGTGCTTTCTCTAATACCTTAAGGCAGTATTCTTCGAATTCAATGTGATCCTTCGCCACAGGCTGTGCTTGCACCTTTAATAATTTTGAATAGACGTCATTGACGCCTATCCAAAGAATAAGGAGATCATAGGAAGATTGGAGCGGCATTTTTTCCAAGCGAGTAAATAAACTTTTAATCGTCTCGCCTGGATTTCCAAGATTATCGAATGAAATATGGGGATATTGATGTTTCAAGAGATCATAAAATGAAACGCCTGGACGACCTTCTGTTAAGCTATCACCTATTAAACCTACTTTCATTTAAACCCCACCTTTTTTAATTTCTTTTAAGAAAATCGTTATTGCCTGTTGAAAGAGTGGTTCTAATGATTTCAAGTTATGAGTATTGGTCAGCTGACATAATCCACCTAGCCATGTGCCAAGTAAGACGGTCCATGTATCTACATTGCCATGAACAAATTCGTTTTGGTCGATGCCCTCTTGAAGAATTGCTCGATAAGCATTCATTGGCGTAATAGCTAAATTGAATAACTGTTGTATAGAATCAGGACTTGATTTAGGATTAGATGCCAGTTCCTGACCTGACTTTAGTAAGGGTGTTTGATACTCATAGAGGACATGCATGGCCATACCATACAATTTATCTGTTGATGTGGTGTATGAAGATTCTTGTTGCAACCATTTGTCATGCCAATTTTTCATCGATTGCTGCGCCAAAAGCACAAATAACTTTTCTTTATTTTCGAAATGATAATAAATATGTCCTTTACTATAACCAGAGGCTTTCGAAATATCACCAACAGATGTCTGATTATAGCCATGTTGAGAAAATAATTGGATGGCATGTTTGATAATCTCAATCTTTGCCTTGTCACTGTCATAGCGTCTTTTACTCAATGTTGTACTCCTTTAATGATTTGAACAATCGTTCTAATTTAATTATACATAATTTTCTAACTAATTAAATACATAAATTTTTTATTTGGAATATTGTCAAATTTCTAAAGTTGCAGGAAGGGAATTCCAATTAATTGTTGAATTATTTGTTATGCTAAAAATGAGGGGGTATATGTATGGGAAAAGTGATTGGCTTTGAATTAAATAGTCAGGAACCGGAGAAAGCGGCAGCTTTTTATAGTAAAGTGTTTGGCTGGGAGGTGGCAGCTCCAAAGTGGGATTATTGGGCAGTTATGACTGGGAATGAAGACAAAGCTGGAATTAATGGTGGCATTGGTAAAGGACCAAGCGATTTTCCGCATGGTACAAGAATTCAAATTGAAGTGGATGCAATTGACGAAGTCATTGCACAGGCAAAACACAATGGTGCTACTATTTTGCGTGACAAAATGGCGTTTGATGATTTCTATCTAGCTTATTTGGTCGATCCGACTGGAATAGGAATTGGATTAATTCAATATAAAAATAACGAATAAAGTCTCTTTTAATAGAGGCTTTTTTCATTTTAAGCATATGGGTACGTCTTTATGGGTATAGAATCGAAGGAGGAGGGATAATGTGAAGAACATATTGAAGCTAGTATGTTTGATCCTGATAACGATTGGTATATTACCGAAGGAAGTGCAGGCAGCCAGCTTTATCGATCTAACGGATGATACATTAACGACGGAAATTCATTATTTAGTAGAACAGGATATTGCGAAAGGGTATTCGAATAACTTGTTCAAGCCGAATGATTTTATTACGAAAGCACAAGTAGCTGTAATGCTAACACGTGCTTTAGGATTAAACACGATCCATGTGCAAAATCCAAACTATCAAGATGTAACAACCACTCATAAATTTTATAAAGAAATTGCGGCTGTGCAAAATAAAGGTATATTTGATACTGCCCATAAATTTCATCCAGATGCACCGCTTACTAGGGGGGAAATGGCGATTGTGCTAAATAGGGCCTTTCAATTAAAAGGTTCAGATCCTTATTATTTTACAGATGTGAGTAAGCAGACACCAGGTTATAAAGAAATTTTAACACTGGCCCATAATCATTTAGTAAGGGGCTATGAGAATGGTTCGTTTAAACCTAATGACCCTGTTACACGCGCCCATTTCTCAGCGTTTTTAGCGAGAGCAATGACTCTTTCTAAACCTAACTTGCTAAGGGACCCCGCATTTGAATATACGTATGCCTATTATTCTTTAAGTGACAATAAGCGTTATACTTTAAACTATCAATATCAGCAACACGACGGTAAAAATGATGTATGGACAGTCAAAAATGTAAGTACAGGACAAACTATCTCTGATGAGCTTTTATATGGTCATGATCGTGCATACGGACAAGCAATTTCTAGTGAAGCTAACACACATTATGATTTATATATAGAACTTCCACTTAGAATAGGTGTTGTTTTACATGAAGATGATCCAGGGGTTTCTGCAGGGGAACGAGTAACTGTAAAATCTACTGATGGTACGGTACAAGCTGGTGATGTGCAATATACGGGTGTGGTTATAGTCGAGAAAAGGTCAGAATTTAGTGATGTAGTGAAAACTTATTACTTTGTAGATGATATAGGTTTAGTTAAAGAGCTACACAATGACATAGTTGTGTTTGAATTGCTCAATAGGACAATGAAATAATGTGAAAGGAAAGCAAGCCACCGATGGACTTGCTTTCCTTATTGTTGTACAGAGATATGAAAAAAACGCTGTAGAGCTTGCAGCCATTCCTTCTCAGTGTTTGTTGTATAGGTAGTTAAGGATTGTCCTTCATAAATTCTAAATTCGTTGTTCATCATGGTATGACGGCCACCAATGGTTCGAATCATAGCAATTTTATTTTTTTGCTTGGAAAGTCGTGGTGCAAATTTTGCATCATTGGCATCGTCGTGAAAACTATAAAGCAAACGCCAACTATGTTTAGCTTGTTCCAACAGCATCCAACCATTCGCTTCATCATAATCTATTTTATATAACTCTTTACCTTCACGGTGTAGATAGCCAGCAATCAGTGGCACTGGTTTACAGGGTGCTAATGCACCGACACCTACATCCGAGATATAGTATTGTCCACTCATATTAACTAGTAATAATTGATGCATAGGAATTTCCTCTGGAGGGGTATTTTCCGCTACGTTGCGCCAAAACTGGGCATAACGATTGGTGACAGAAAAGCCAAGCTCTCGTAGAAGCCAGCTGAATAAGATATTTAATTCAAAACAATTGCCACCACGTTTATCAATAATTATTTTCTTAAATATATCAGGAATAGCGAAGGAGATACCACGATTCAAGGCAACATCTAAATTTTCATAGGGAATGGTTAATAGATGTTTAGTTTGTAGTTGTCCAAGTAGTTGAATAGATGGCTCTAACGTTCCTTGAAATTGAATATACTTTAAATAGTGCTGAATTTGTAAATTCATAAAATCGCCTCACTTCCTTATTAATAACATAACCGAAATAGTCTTAGATTACACGCATAAACTGAAGTAGGAAATGATAGAAAAATAGCTAAATAACTAGTAAGATTAATATATTAGCTACTATAAAGTGAAATATTTTACATATTAGTTAATAATATTAATGGTAAGGTAGGTATCGTATAAAGAATGAAATGGATAGAAGTGAATACATATGAGGAAATGAGTGAAGTGGCAGCTACTATTTTCTCAAAACAAATACAAGAGAAACCTGATAGTGTTTTAGGTTTAGCAACTGGTGGATCACCTGTAGGCATGTATAAAGAATTAGTGGCACGACACCAAGCTGGCCATTTATCTTTTAAGGAAGTACAAACTTTTAACTTGGATGAGTATGTTGGCATTGAGCAATCAAGTCCAGCAAGCTACTTTACATTTATGCATGAGAATTTATTTAATTTTGTGGATATACAGCCGAAAAATGTCCATTTGCCAAATGGACAGGCAGCCAATTTAACTGAAGAATGTGCTGCATATGATAAGCGCATTGAAGAAGCAGGAGGCATTGATTTACAGCTTCTAGGTATCGGTGTAAATGGACATATTGCTTTTAATGAACCAGGCGCATCGTTTGATGCCAAGACGAATATTATGGAGCTAACAGAGTCAACAAGAACAGAAAATGCTATTTATTTTGATGATCCATCTGAAGTACCAACACATGCCATTACAATGGGCATCCACTCCATAATGAAAGCAAAGGAAATCGTTCTCATTGCCTTTGGTGAAAAAAAGCTCGCGGCGATTGAGAAATTGAAAAGTGGTCATATTACAGAAGAATTCCCAGCAAGCCAATTATTAAACCATCCTAATGTTACAGTAATTTATGGTGGTACGAATTAGCAAAAATAAGCAAAGACTTCTTAGGATTGAAGTCTTTGCTTATTTATTTTTCCTGATAAAATAACCCCTGCTACAACGGCTAGTCCACCTATAAGCTGAAAAGAGTGCAATCTTTCACTTAGAAAAAGAACAGCAAAAATGGAGGCAAAAACAGGAATGAAATTTAAATAAATACTTGCTTTGTTCGCTCCCAGCTGTATAACACCACTGTTCCAGCAGAGAAAAGCAATGATAGAGGCAAAAATACCAACATATAAAATAGCAGCAAAGGTTGACCATTCCCAATGAATTGCTGTTGCACTAGACAGTGTTTCATAGAGAGAAAAAGGAAATAACATCATAGCCCCAAGTCCAATCGTCACTAGAAAGGTAGACTGCCCTGGTAAGCGAGTTGCATATTGTTTAATGAGTAATGAATATATGCTCCAACATAATACTGCTGCGATTACAATTAAATCCCCTTTGTTGAAAGTAAAATCGACAATCCTTGTAAAAGAGCCACCCATTATAATAAAGGCAACTCCACTCAGTGATAGAACGGTCCCTATTAACTGATATTTTGATAGTTTTTCCTTCAAAAAATAAAGGAAAGTATGTAAATCATTATGGGCGTAGAAGAGTTCATTAAAGATGCATTAATGGACGTTGTGTAATGTAATCCAATGTAAACAAGTGTGTTAAATGCTGTAACACCTGTTAATGAAAGAATGATGACAATAAACCAATGTCTTTTCAGTAACCGCCATTCACGTTTTAATTGGTGAAATGCAATGGGAAAAAAGATAATAAATGCGACGCACCAGCGTAAAAAGGCAAGTGTTAGGGGAGGAATATCTTCACTAACGGCACGTCCAATAACAAAATTACCACCCCATAAAAGAGTTGCGAGTACTAATAATAGATATGGTGGAATTTTCAAGATGCTTTAACCCCTTTATTAATTGAATAGTAAAGTTAATTATAGGCAGTCAGTATAGCAATAATCAATGCCTCTGAAGTTTTGCTATGCTAAAATAAGGACAACAAGA
Organism: Lysinibacillus sp. AR18-8; assembly: GCF_001705465.1. Lineage (NCBI taxonomy): Bacteria > Bacillati > Bacillota > Bacilli > Caryophanales > Bacillaceae > Lysinibacillus > Lysinibacillus sp. AR18-8. The sequence goes on along the minus strand of NZ_MDGU01000045.1, from coordinate 21,898 downwards.
GGAGGAATAACTGTGAAAAGTACCGTACCATGTTTACAAAAGGGAGATTTAGTCGGTGTTGTTGCACTTTCAAGTCTTGTAGAGCCTGAAAAACTAGGAGAAGCAGTAGCTTTTTTGGACGAATTGGGTCTTCGCTATATTGTGGGTGATACGATTCATGCAAAACATGAATATTTGGCAGGAAGTGATGAAATCAGACTAGCTGATTTTCATGAGATGGTAAAAAACCCAGAAGTGAAAGCAATCTTTTGTGTAAAGGGAGGCTATGGCTCTGCCAGAATTGCTGATAAAATTGATTATGCTTTAATAGAAGAAAATCCTAAGATTTTCTGGGGCTTTTCTGATGTTACATATTTACATTGTGCGATTAATGAGTATGCCAATATGGTGACATTTCATGGGTCAATGCTGATGTCAGCTAATAAGATGGATGATTTATCAAAAAAAATGTTTTTACAGCTATTTTTCCCTATGGAAATTCAGTATACAGAGGCAATTTCTCCGCTAACAACGATTGCTGGGGGCATCACACGTGGTGAAATGATCGGAGGAAATCTCTATCGTCTTGTCAGCACACTAGGTACCAAATTTGAAGTAAGAACTGAAGGTAGGATTTTATTAATAGAGGATGTAAATGAAACAATTCCAGTTATTGACTCAATGCTTCAGCATTTAAAACAAGCAAGGAAATTTGAGCAATTAGCAGGAGTCGTCATTGGTTCATTTACACAGACAGGATCTGATGAAGAAGCACTTCATTCGTTAATGAAGGAGTATTTTGCAGATTTAGGAATACCAGTCGTGGCAGGTTTTAAGTTCGGACATGAAACAACGAATATAGCCATTCCATTAGGAACAGAGGCAATTTTAGACGCACAGGAAAAGGTGTTGAAAATATTACCAGGTGTGCATGTATGATAGCGAGAGGAAATATGGATATTGAAAAAGTACTGTATGAAGCTGCGGTTGCACTAGCAGAAAAAAGATATCCCACTGGATGGGGAGGAGCTGCAGCCTTATATACCGCGGATGGGCAAATTTTAACAAGTGTCGCTCCCGAGGTAATGAATGCTGCTACTGAATTATGTATGGAAACAGGTGCTATTTTAGAGGCACATAAATTGAATACAAAAGTTACGCATTCGATTTGTGTTGCTAGGGAAGATGAAACATCTAAATTTGTAGTGCTGACACCCTGTGGAGTCTGTCAGGAAAGACTTTTTTATTGGGGAGAAAATGTTAAGGCAGCGATTACGAATGCAGATGGAGAATTGGTATTTAAATCATTAAAGGAAATTCAACCTTATCATTGGTATAAGGCATATGAACAATAAAGTAAAAGACATTACAAAAAATGTAATGTCTTTCAGACTGTAGACAAAGTCGATTTTTTCGACTTTGTCTATTATTTTTAAATTAAACGGCTATAAGTACAATTTTTTCAGATTTTCCAAACCCTTTATTTTCTAGGATTCAGAAAAATATTTGAACATAGAAAACTAAAGTTAAATGCCGACTTATGATAACTTTTTGTTACGAATTTAGTTTGTCGACACTCTGAAAGACATTACAAAAAATGTAATGTCTTTTTTAGCTTCGTTAATAAGGCTCAGCATCGTGTCCTTTATTCATGGCATCTTGAGGTGCTTGATCACCATTGATATTGCCAAGTGGTTTTGATGCAGAGGAATCTTTTTTAGCGTTGTGCAAACCTTCCTTGAGTAAGCGACCATATTCTTCGTCGGCTTCTTGTGCCAAAGCAATCATGGCATTTTGAATATCCTCATGACAGACCGATAGATCACGTATTAAATTTTCAAGAAGTTCTTCGCGTTCCCACTGTTCAAAGTTACGATAGGTTTCACCAGCCTGTTTCGTATTACTTTGACGATCAATCGATTCACGAACAAGGTTCCCTTCAATGTATGGTGTATATTCTTTACCAGCTTGTGTTGCTTCCTTTAATCCATTCAGCATGGATGGCTCATAATTAATATGTGGATTTTGTCCAGGTGCCAAATCACGCTTATACATCATTTGCCCACCATGTTGATTGGTCGCTACACGTTTTTTTGGTGCATTAATTGGAAGCTGTAAGTAGTTGGCGCCTACACGATGGCGTTGTGTATCAGAATAAGAGAAAGTACGCCCTTGCAACATTTTATCATCAGAGAAGTCTAAGCCATCAACAAGCACCCCTGTCCCGAAAGTAGCCTGTTCCACCTCCGCAAAATAGTCTTCAGGGTTTTTGTTTAACACCATTTTGCCAACTGGATACCATGGAAATTGATCGTTTGGCCAAAGCTTTGTATCATCCAATGGATCAAAATCAAGCTCAGGGTGTGAACCATCCTCCATAATTTGAACATGTAGCTCCCATTCGGGGAAGTCTCCACGTTCGATAGCATCATATAAATCTTGTGTAGCATGATTGAAATTTTTCTGTTGGATTTCTTCTGCTTCTTTTTGTGTTAAATTTTTAATACCTTGTAGCGGTTCCCAATGATATTTGACAAGGACTGCCTTGCCTTCACTATTCACCCACTTGTACGTATTAACCCCAGAGCCCTGCATCATACGATAATTTGCTGGAATCCCCCAAGGAGAGTAAACGAATGTTACCATATGGAAGGTTTCTGGTGAGCTAGCACAAAAATCAAAAAAACGTTCAACGTTTTGAATATTAGTAATGGGATCAGGCTTAAAAGCATGAATCATATCTGGAAATTTGAGCGCATCACGAATAAAGAAGATCTTTAAATTATTGCCCACTAAATCCCAATTGCCATCCTCTGTATAAAACTTTACTGCAAAACCGCGGGGATCACGCAATGTTTCTGGGGAGTGACCACCATGTATAACAGTTGAAAAACGCACAAAGACAGGTGTTTTTTTCCCTTTATCCTGAAAGACTTTTGCACGTGTATACTTAGAGATAGGTTCATTGCCAACAACACCATAGGTTTCAAAATACCCATGTGCTCCAGCTCCACGAGCATGCACAACCCGTTCTGGAACTCGCTCTCTGTCAAAATGACTCATTTTTTCTAGAAAATCATAATTTTCCAATGTTGCAGGACCTCGATTACCGACTGTTCGCAAATTTTGATTGTTGGTAATTGGATGTCCCTGTCTGTTGGTCAATGTCATATCTTGCTCATGTGTTGCATCATCTTGCTGTGTCATAGTATGACCCCTTTCCTATAGATACTTCCATTTTGTCCTTGAAAGGGGCAAACTAGTCATCCAAATTATCCCTTTGAACTACTTAAAAAAGCTCTCCATACATAAATGTAGGAGAGCCCTGGATGGCGTTTTCAAATGGAATCAAGTTGTTTTGAGTATGGCCATTGCTTATAGTTGGTCATTAGTCATCGGTCATACAGTAACAGGTAACTTGTTATTGGTTTTTAACTAATTAGCTGAAAAGCTAGATTTGAAAACAGCACATCCAACTCGGGTTGGAGTCTCACCGTCCCGAGTCTAGAAATAACGGGAATCGTCAAAGTTAATTTGAATACTGTAATTTTTTGAATTAATAAGATTAGATAGCTTATGTGCATCTTTTTCAAGCTTTGTAGCTCGTTCTCTATATTCATCTGGCTCATACAAAGCAATTTCATATAACATTGTATTTTCGCCATAGCCAAATCTTACACTCTCTTTTTCTCGCATACTGAAATCTTTACACATATCAGCCTCGGCACGAAGTTGTGTTGCTAGTTCGATGGCTTCTACTAGTGCTAGCTTTTGACCTTTAAAGTCTACTGTGTTTTGGATGTTTGCTTCGTAAACGAGGCGGTCTAATGTACGAGTATCTAGACGAACTTGGGCTAAGTCAGCTTCAATAAGGGGGAGTGCTCGATTACTTGTTTTAGGGGCTTGTCCCTTTTCAACTGTTACAAAGGCACTGCGATGTAGTTCGTTTACTAGCTCTTGAGTTTTCTTTCCTAAAATACTTTTTAGTTTAACAGCTTCTGCAAGATTAATCACGAAAACACGTCCTTTTTATAGTGTTATAGAGGGTACATCATTTGATATAATTGCGATTTGATAATGTCCGCCATGAATTTGATTAAACATTTTCCCAGCTGACGCTAGCAGTTCATTCGCTGCATCATTTGTTAAGGAAGGGCGGAAATAAAAAATATGTAACGCATCAGTTGTTTCCTCTGTGACAGCTGTGCGTTTAGAATCAACAAAAGGTGAGCCAAATGCTCCTACCTCATCACGACTATACAGAATATTTTCTAATGTGTTAAAGCGCCCATTCAAACCTTCATAACCAATCTCGTCATGACCAAGATCAATTGTTACAAACCCTTTGATTTGAGCAACATCATATAGCCCAATTGGCATTTCATATTGAAGTGAAAAGAAATTATTTAAATCAACACCTGAATGAATTGGCGTTAAATAATTTTGCTTACTAATTCGACGCATAAGGCTTTCTGCTGAGTGACGATAGCGATTTGGATCAGCACCAAGCTTTTTCCAAATTTGTCGCCATTCTGCGATCCCCTCACGCTGTGTTACAGGAAGTTCCTGCATTTCAAGAAAAAGATTTTCCTGATACAATTGCATACGCCCTTTAATCATTTGAGGGGATTCTGCTACAACAATTTTGGTATAATGAATAATGCCGATTTTTAGCTCGGGATGTTGTGTTAATAGAGTTGGGTTAATGGAAATTTCCAATGAACATCACCTACTTTATCTATTTCTAATATTGTACCATGTAAGGAGTTGGAAATAAAATGAACATACACGACCTGCAACGTGATTTTGTGGCATATGCGATGTCCATTGGTGTTGATAAAATAGGTTTTACAACAGCAGCTCCCTTTACAGAATTAAAAAACAGATTGCGTCGCCAGCAGGAGCTTGGCTATCAGTCTGGATTTGAAGAAAGTGATATTCAAAAACGTACAGAACCCCTTCAATTACTAGATGAAGCAGAGAGTATTGTAGCGATAGCTGTGGCTTACCCTTCACGTATGCAAAATGCACCAATTGGTAAAAGGGGTGCGCGACGTGGAATTTTCTGCCGTGCTTCATGGGGTGTCGATTATCATACAGCATTACGTGAGCGTTTAAAGCTATTATCCACTTGGCTTGAGGAACATGTCAAAGGTGTACGTATTGAATCAATGGTTGATACAGGAGCCCTTGTAGATCGGGCGGTAGCTGAACGTGCAGGCATTGGGTGGAGCGGAAAAAATTGCTCGATTATAACGCCTGAATTTGGTTCCTATGTGTATTTAGGAGAGCTCATTACAAATATTCCATTTGCGCCAGATAAGCCAATGGAGGATGAATGCGGAGATTGTCGACTGTGCTTGGATGTTTGTCCAACGGGAGCCTTAATTCAAGGTGGACAATTGGATGCACAGCGTTGTATTGCTTTTCTGACTCAAACGAAGGGTACATTACCAGATGAGTTTCGTAGTCATATCGGTAATCGACTCTATGGCTGTGATACATGCCAGACAGTATGTCCTAAAAATAAAGGGAAAATTAATTGGATACATGAAGAATTTATACCAGATCCAGAGCTAGCCAAACCATTATTGACACCGCTTTTAACGATTACTAATCGAGAGTTTAAGGGGAGATTTGGTCATGTTTCAGGCTCATGGCGTGGAAAAAAGCCTATCCAGCGTAATGCCATCTTGGCACTTGCTCATTTTAAAGAGGAAGCGGCCATACCAGATTTGATTGCCCTACTTCATAAAGATGACCGTCCTGTCATTCGAGGCACAGCCGCATGGGCTTTGGGTAAGATTGGCGGGGATACTGCACAAACTGCCTTACATGAAGCAGAAGCTAGAGAGCAGGACGAAGAAGTGCGAAGTGAAATTTATAAAGGGTTGCAGTTTTTTAAGTAGTATTGGATGTAGAAGCAATTGACTAACTACAGTTTAATGTAGGGATGAAATCAATTGCTTGGAGTTCCTATGATTGAGAGCGGATCCGCTCTAATTGTGAGAAGAGTCGCTCCAAAAGAGGAAGGCTTCGTTAACTTTTTAAAGAGTCATCTTAAAGAATTTTTTAATAAGGAAGTGTGTCGTTATGCCATTGCATATCGTTTTATATCAACCAGAAATACCAGCCAATACGGGGAATATTGCACGTACCTGTGCGGGTACTAATACATCGCTCCATTTAATTCGTCCGCTAGGTTTTTCAACGGATGATAAAATGCTGAAACGGGCGGGCTTAGATTATTGGCATAGTGTAAATATTGTCTATCATGATTCACTTGAGGATTTTATAGAGTACTCTAAAAATGGAGATGTTTATTTAATCGAAACATACAGTGATGAGCCGTTTACGAAAAATGATTTTAGTGATCAAGACCGAGATATTTATTTTATGTTCGGAAAAGAAACTACAGGTTTGCCGAAGAACTTTGCTTATGAACGCCGAGATATGTGTTTACGTATTCCACAAAGTGATCATGTGCGATCACTTAATTTGTCCAATACGGCTGCAATTGTTATTTATGAGGCATTACGTCAACAAGGATATCCAGGGTTACATTAAAAAGCAGTTCTCCGCTTGTGAGAACTGCTTTTTAATATTAAAACTTTAATAACACAACATTCCCCGCAGGATCCTCTGTTTGGAACCCTCCGACGATTTCCGTAACGGGTGCACCTATACCACGAAGATTATCTTTCATAGTTGCCGCTTGTTCTTCGTTATCTAAACGCAATGAGAACGTTTTTAAGCCAACTTGATTTTTTCCAAGCTTTGGTGCATTCTCTGAGTGCCAAGTATTTAAGCCGATATGATGATGGTAACGGCCTGTAGAAATAAATAATGCTTGGGACCCGTAGCGTGTGACAATATCATAACCTAATCCCTTTGTATAAAATTGCTCGGCTTCAGCCAAGTTAGAGACCGATAAATGAATATGGCCCATTACTGTGCCAGCAGGCAGACCAAGCCAGTTGCCATCGCCCTCTTCTAAAATAGAACGAATATTTAGTGGTTCTGTCACCATATGCACCTGATTGTTATGCCATGTCCATTCACTTTCAGGACGATCTGCATAAATCTCGATTCCATTATGATCAGGATCATTTAAATAGAGTGCTTCACTTACAGCATGATCAGAAGCCCCAAGGTACACACCTTTTTCGTGAAAATGAGAAATAACATTAGCTAAGTCACGTCGACTAGGTAATAATAGGGCGAAGTGATAAAGTCCTGTCGTCATGCTAAGCTTATCTTCTACGGTTTTAGGCTGAACAAGAGTTAATAGAGCTGTTTCTCCATCGGCAGTTAACATAGCTTTATGTGAATCTTGTTGTAACACTTTAAAGCCAATAATTTCTTGATAAAAGGTTAAAGAGCGGTGTAAATCACTCACTTTTATTTCAACATTCGTTACATAGGTGTTTGGTTTTTCATGAAAATGCATTTTGAATACCTCCAAATAGTTATCTTTTTTCATTAAGTTACTTTATGTAAGTTAGTTTATTTTAAAAATAAAGGAAAGTCAAGTATTTCTATTGTTCCACAAAAAAAGAAAATCACTAAGCTTTTCGAAAAGCTTAGTGATTTTCTTGAGATATTATTTGTCAGCTTTGTAGTCGCCTTCGTATCCAGCAGTGAAAATAGCTGTTAAGAAAGCAACTGTTACACCAATGATTAATAATAATTTCATGGAAGTAACCCTCCTCATGTTATAAAGAAATCTCTTTTTAGTATAGCCTATCTACTTTAAAAATGAAACGACATAGCAGAATAAAATATGTCAGAAATGGTTCAAACAGCTTGATATCGGGAAAACTAAAAGTGAGGTGATTAGTATGGAAAAAAAGGTGCCAAATATTGAAAATGGGACAATGGTGAGAGATATGAAAGAATTAAAAGATTTGGGCAAGCAGATGGAGCATTTACGTGATGGTCTAGAGCTTGCGGAGGATGAGCGAATCGCTGATCCAATTCAATTAGAAGATGTTGAACAGAAGAAAAATTAGTATATAAACCAGCCGCTTTATTTTTCTTAAATCCAATTTTTTGTATAATGGAACGAGGATAAGAAAGGGGTTGTGCTTTTTGAATTTACAATCAACGAAAACATTATCAAATGGTGTAGAAATGCCTCGTTTTGGCTTAGGTGTTTACAAAATGACAGAACGTGAGGAAACATTACAGGCTATTGATAAAGCACTTCAATACGGTTATCGAGCTATTGATACAGCATCCTTATATGGGAATGAGGTAGAAGTAGGAGAAGCTATTCGTCATTCAGGCATTCGTCGTGAAGATATTTTTGTTACAACAAAAGTATGGAATAATGACCAAGGATATGATGCAACATTACGTGCTTTTGAGGTTTCGCTAAAGAATTTAAATATGGATTACCTAGATTTATATTTAACACATTGGGCTGTCCCTGAAACATTTGAAGAAACATATCGAGCTATTGAGCGCCTTTACGATGAAAAATTAATTCGCTCAACAGGTGTATCGAATCATCATGAGCATCATTTAGAAAAAATATTGGCTAAGGCAAATACTGCACCGATGGTTAATCAAGTGGAGGTACATCCATATTTACAACAGCAGCCATTAAGGGCATTTTGTAGTGAACACCAAATTGCTGTTACTGCATGGTCTCCACTAGGACGTGGTGGTGTACTTGCTGATCCTACCATTATTGAGATTGGGAAAGAAATCGATAAAACCCCTGCTCAGGTAGTACTGCGTTGGCATTTACAAAATGATACACTCGTTATTCCCAAATCCGTAACACCGAGCCGAATTGAGGAAAACGCACAGATTTTTGATTTTGAATTAACCCAAGATCAAATGGAGAAAATGGCAACATTAAATCGTAACCAACGATTTGGACAAGATCCTGATCATTTTAAATTTGATTTTTAAAAAAAGAATAAATCCCGCACTCCTATAGAGGCGGGATTTTTCTTATTGCTCGTCCTTGACGATAATACGTTTATTTAAAAAAGGATGGTCAAATTCTAATTGAATGGCATGTAGTTCGTAGTCATCACTTACTGTTTCTCGTGCACCATACATTGTATCCCCAATAATTGGATGGCCAATATAGGCTAAATGCACACGGATCTGATGTGTTCGCCCAGTCTCAAGTATGAGATGAACGACACAGGAATTTTTGTAACGCGCCACCACTTCATAGTGTGTTACAGCATGCTGTCCAGTTTTGGACACAACACGTCTTGTGGCATGGTGTCTGTCTTTGCCAATTGGTTCAGCAATCGTTCCAGAAGACGTTCGTAAGTTACCTTGCACCTCTGCTGCATACGTACGAATAATGGTTTTTTCCTCAATCATTCGATCGAAAATGGACTTTGCTAAAGGGTGCTTTGCTACTAGTAATAAGCCCTGTGTCCCTTTATCAAGACGATGAACATGTTCAGCATAAATGCCACCCTGTTCTTTGATATGTGCCATGACATGGTTCATACATGTATGTGTATCACGAGCATCATTAGGATGTGTTGCCATACCTTTTGGCTTTGATACGATTAAACAATGGTCATCCTCATAGACTACATCAATAGCACATACAGGTGTTGGTTTGTAGCTAGAAGTTGGAACAGGAAACGTAAATTTGATTATTGTTCCAGTTTGTAATGGTGTATTCCATTGAATCAGCTCATCATTTACCAATGTGATGGCTTTGGCCATACGCAATTCATGAACGAGTTTTTTACCGAGTCGCCAATGATTACGTAGTAATTCTTCCACACTTAAGTTATCTTCAGCAATTTCATAATGAAACATAGATCTTCCTCCGTAGAAAAAACCGTATTCCAAAGGTAGAACACGGTCTTTCGATTATTTTGCAGCTTTAGAAGCTTTGATTAAATAAAAGCTTGCCCCTGCGATTAAAATAAATGCAGTTAATGCTAAAAACGGAATAGTAATAAAGCCTAACCAATTAATATATTGTCCTGTACAAGAAACTGCGCCACAGGAGGGGGTATTTTCAGCTAAAAAGCTAAGCTTTTGAATTCCGTAATGGTAAAGTGAAATACAGCCGCCAACCACAGAAAATACAGCTGTTGTGACAGCAATACGTGCATTTTTTTGTATAAATGCTACTGTCGTCATTATAACAATTGGGTACATAAAAATACGTTGAATCCAACATAATTTACAAGGTTCATAATGACGAATCTCAGAAAAATATAACGAACCTAGTGTTGCTATAGCAGAAACAATCCAAATAAATAATAAGCCATTTTCTTCTTTTTTAGACATATTCAATCTTCCCTTCATAAAACCATGTCCTTGTTCGATTATAGTGGTTCTAGTTTTATATGTAAATCAACTTACACAAAATAAGGTAAGTGATGAATTTCAGTCTAAAGTATGAACGGTGGAAGCAGACGCTTTCAATAGCTTAATGGTATCATTAACAATAGTAATGCTAAAGAAGAGGTGTTTTCGTGAGGGAGAATGAGCATTCCAATATCAGTATTTTAAAAGAGATTGCTGAACTATTAAATGAAGAAACTGAAATTGTCACAATGCTAAAAGGTGCGCTCATCAAATTTTTAAATGGCACCAATTTTGAAACAGGCTGGATTTTTTTTATTGATGCAAAGGGGCGTTCAGAACTAGTTGTCCATGAAAATCTACCAGAGGCATTGGAATATAACAATTGCCATTATTTAAAAAAGGGCGGTTGTTGGTGTGTATCGCGTTATCGTAATGAAGAGCTAAAAAAAGCCTCCAATATTATCGAGTGTCAGCGTATTGAAAGTGCCATAGCTGCAAATGTTGGGGATCATGAAGGAATCACGCATCATGCGACAGTACCTCTTCAATCTGGACAAGAACGTTTTGGCGTATTAAATGTTGCATCTAAGGATACAGTACGCTTTTCAGAGGAGGAGCTTGCTTTATTAGAATCAGTTGCCTTTCAGATGGGTTCAGCTATTAAGCGAATTTTACTGACAAAGCAGGAGCAGGAAATGGCGCTTGTGAAGGAACGTAATCGCCTAGCTCGTGATTTACACGATTCAGTTAATCAACTACTATTCTCGGTTACGTTAACAGCTAGGGCTGGCATTGAAATGACGGATGATTGCGAAGTGAAAGAAACATTTAAAGAGATTCAGCATTTAACACAAGATGCACTTACAGAGATGCGTGCGTTAATTTGGCAATTGCGACCTAAAGGATTGGAAAATGGTTTACTTGAGGCCATGAAAGTATACGCTGAAATGCTTGGCTTAAAACTACATGTTACGGTTTCAGGCGTATTGCAATTTCCCTCACGTATTGAAGAAACATTATTTCGCGTAGCCCAAGAGGCGTTAAATAATGTACGTCGCCATGCAGGTGTATTAGAGGCAGCATTGTATATTACTGTTACATCAACAGATATTTTGTTGGTTATTCGTGATGAGGGACGGGGCTTTGTCATTGACAACAATACAAAGTTGCTTTCAATGGGCTTACAATCTATCAAGGATCGTGCAAAATCAGTTGGTGGAACTGCCGACTGGGTAAGTGAAATTGGCAAAGGTACGGAGCTGCTAATCCGCTTGCCATATTAAGGGGGAGAGGACATGATACGTGTATTAATTGCAGACGATCATCACGTGGTGCGTAGAGGACTACTGTTTTTCTTAAAGACACAAAAGGATATTGAGGTTGTTGGAGAGGCCAAAAATGGGCACGAAGCTGTTGCATTAGCAGAAAGCATTCAACCAGATATTATTTTAATGGATTTAGTCATGCCTGAAATGGATGGCATCCAGGCGACTAAACGCATCAAAGCGAAGTTTCCACAAATAGAAATTTTAATGCTCACTAGCTTTTCTGATCGAGATCATGTGGTTCCAGCAATGGAGGCAGGAGCGGCAGGCTATCAGTTAAAAGATATTGAGCCAGATGAATTGGTCTTATCCATTCGTCGTATTATGCGTGGTGAAAACACTCTACATCCTGAAGCAACGTCAACGCTTGAAATGGATCGCCAGGAGTCTCAGAATGCACCCCATTTAATAAATCCGCTGACACCTCGTGAACAGGATGTGCTAGCAGAGCTTACAAAAGGAAAGAGTAATCGGGAAATTGCATCCTCACTATTTGTCACAGAAAAGACAGTGAAAACCCATATTTCGAATATTTTTACAAAGCTACAAGTACAAGACCGTACACAGGCAGCGCTGTATGCTGTTAAACACGGGCTAACTGAAGGTAGTGGGATATAAATAAACGGCGAGCTTCTACTCACATAGAAGCACTCGCCGTTTTTTACATTATTTATGTTGAACAAATAATTTTTTAGATATCTCTAATAATGTAGAGCTAGGTGTTAGTGCTAAATCTTCCTCTAGTCTTTGCGTATATGTTTGGAAAATTTTGAGTGCCTGTTCATGAAGCCCTGCCTGTATTAACGTATATAAATAGTGCTCAAGTTTTTGTTCATTATAGGGATCATACTCTATTAATGCATGTAAAAATTCCATAGCTCTTTCAGTATCTGAAAAGACCGTTGTTTGAAACCCTTTTTCTAATAGCTCTATGTATGATTTCATTAATTTATCTTTATAGGCAGTTGACCATTCATAATCATCAAAAACAAATAAGCCATTCTTATAAATAGAAAGACATTGATTAATCAAAGAAATAGAAGGAAATTCAAGTCTTGAAAAATCCTCATGAAGTTTTTGAAAATCGTATAAATCACATACGATATTTGGCTTTTCGAAGATATAGTATTTATTTGAAAAGACAATACAGTTTTCGTAGCCAATTGTATTTAGAGTTTTCCTTAAATAAGATAGAGCTGTATGAAGATTTGATTTGGCTCGTACATAATCTAAATCTGGCCATAGAATTTCAATTAAATAATCTCGATGAATCGGTATATTTGGATGCAAAATAAAATAAGCAAACAATTCTTTTGTCTTTTCTGTTTTAAATGCCACTAAACTATTGTTACTATAGACGGCAAATTGATCGAAGCATTGTACAGTTAAGACAGTTTGTGTAGCCTGTTGAAGCATTTGCTGAATGGAAAATTCATGCTCAATACGGGCTACAGTTTTTTCTAAACGGGCATGACTGATAGGCTTTAATACATAGTCGAGACTGCCAATTTCATAGGCTTGTAATGCAAATTCATGATAGGCGGTAATGAAAATTACACTGACTTGTGGGCGTTCCGTTTTGATAATATCAGCAACTTCAAGTCCTGATAATTCTTGAAGTTTTACTTCTAAAAAGATAGCCTCAAATTCCATAGTTGGTAGTTCATTCAGAAATACTTCTACGCTTGTAAAGGTTTGCATCACCTGTATTTGTTGAAAGGCATGTAGTTTATTTTGAAAATAGTGTAAAGCTAACGGTTCATTGTCTATTAAAACGGCTCGAATCACATCAAACTCTCCTTTATACAATTAAATTAAAAACATTAAACTCTAGTTCATTTTGGGTGAAAAGGCTTCCTATATATAGTGAAGGGCAAGAAAAGTGAAAATCACTCAACTTTTCTATTAAAAATTTGATGCCAGAAAAAAGCAATTTATGGTGTAGTTCTTTCACGGGTGAGAGTCAATGAATCCCGATGTGTTTGTCGCATCGCGTCAAATCCATTCAAAGAAAATTTCGCCGTTCATTATATAGAAGATAAAAGTTTTTTAGTTTGTGTTAAGAGAATTGAAATAATTGCTTAGGCGTTAAAATCAAACTATTCTTATACAAAAATGAAACAACATAGTATTGTTAATGAAAGTTGCATATGGGCATAAGCCTTGTTTTTTCTTTTATTGTTAAAATAGTATAATTGTTGTAACAATAATTAGGCGTTATTATAGTACATTTGTCTTAAAAAATACTCAAAAAGTACTTAAAAAATACTTAAAAAGATAGGTTATTAATTAAAATAGAAGTATATATAGGAATAATGGGATGGCAAGAAAGGAGATTTTACCATGAAATTAGAAAGACTTCTAACCATGACGATGATATTAATCAACCGTAAAAAGGTTAAGGCACAGGAATTAGCAGAGTTATTTAATGTTTCGATTCGTACCATTTATCGAGATATTGAAACATTGAGCTGTGCTGGTGTACCTGTTATTAGTCAGCAAGGTGTAAATGGTGGCATTAGTTTAATCGATGGTTATCGTGTTGATAGGCAAGTGTTGACGAAGGATGAGCTCACGTCACTTTCTATTGCGATTAAAAGTGCTTTGACTACCTATGAAGATTCCCACGCTGAAGCCGTGCTCGAGAAAATAACGAGTATTGCTGATGATCATGTAAAACAATCGATGGACCATCTATTTGTTGATCTTAGTCCATGGGGACCAAACGCTCTCTTTAAAGAGCTTATTACGACGCTCAAGACAGCTATAGAGAATAATCGTTGCATAAGCTTTCATTATTCTACTACTTATGGTGAACAAACAAGCCGAATAGTCGAACCACATACAATTGTTCAAAAAGGGAAGATATGGTATTTGTATGGCTATTGTACATTAAGAAAGGACTTTCGTTTATTTAAGCTTGCGAGAATGAAACATTTGCTTCAAGCTGATTCTACCTTTGAGCGTAAGGAAGTGAATTTAAGTGAACTCCCTTGGGGTAAAGAATGGCATCGACCACAAAACGTAGTCGATTTAGTCATTTCTTTTGATAAAGACATTACAACATTAGTGGAGGAATCCTTTGGTGCAGAACATATAGACCATGAACAATCTATGATTCATATATCTATACCCGAAGATGAATGGCTTTATGGTTTCTTGTTAAGCTTTGGGCATCGCATTAAAATTATGGAACCACTTTATATAAGAGATATTATTCAAAAACGAGCTTTAGAAATTGTTCAATTATATAAAAATCTAAATAATTGATGACAGACAGTTGTCAGGTTTCCTTTGCTATAGTAAGTACAAATAAAGCGAAAGGTGGAATGACGATGCAAAGCTATTGTCAAAGCTGCGGTATGCCTTTAGTAGAAGAGGCATTATTGGGTACTGAAAAAGAAGGGGAAAAAAGTCAGGATTATTGTACATATTGTTACGAGGGGGGCGAGTTTAAACAACCCCAGTTAACAGTAGACGAAATGATTGAAATTTGTGTACCGCATCTTATGGAAGGTGGTATGCCAGAAAATGAAGCACGTAATATGCTGACTTCCTTTTTGCCAAATTTAAAGCGATGGAGAAAATGTGAGTGGCGAGAACCAAAAGTAGTTGAATTAAACTCATTTAACATCGTGGGTATTTCAACTCAAACAAGTAATGCCAATGAAATAACAGAGCAAGCTAAAATTCCGCAATTATGGGATCACTTTTATCAGCAAAATATTACGGACCAAATAGCCGAGCGAAAAAATGGTCATGTCTATGGTTTGTATTCAGACTATGAGACGGATGTGAATGGTAATTATACTCTTACACTAGGTGTAGAAGTAAATAATGATGACATTCAAGCTAATTTAGTAGTAAAAAAGATTCCAGCAGCTAAGTATCTAGTTTTTACATCTGATAAAGGCATGATGCCTGAAGTTGTCATTCAAACTTGGCAAGAGATTTGGGCATGGTTTGCAAATTCTAAAGTTGAACGAACATATACAGGCGACTTTGAACTGTATGATGAACGATGCGCTAATCCACATGAATCACAAGTGGATATTTATATAGCTATTAAATAAGAAAAGTCTCCTACCAATCAACTGGTAGGAGACTTTTCTTCGTTTTGCGGAGGAATGATATGTGGCTCAATATGCACAAGAACCTGACAAAAGCGATTTTCACGCATAATGGTATGTTCGATTTCTTCGGTTATGCGATGACTTTCAAAGACATTTAAATAAGGATCTACTGTGACAGTTACGTCGATGAAATACATATTGCCATGGGCACGTCCTTTAAAGTCTAAAAGCTCCATTACCCCGTCCACGTTACGGATTAAGACCGATAACGTTTCAACTTCATCAATATCAAATGCATCTGTAAGACTTTGAACAGCTTCCCAAAAAATTTCTACTGCTGTTTTAATAATTAAAAGGGCAACAATGAGAGCTGTAAGTGAATCAATGATCGGAAAGCCGAAAATGGCTCCAAAAATACCAATGGCTGTACCGATGCTGACAAGTGCATCAGAGCGATTGTCAAAGGCAGCAGCTTTAACAGCGGCACTTTTTATTTTTTTAGATAGTGCTAAATTATAGCGGTAAACCACATACATGACAACTGCACTACCTATTGCTACATAGGCTGTTAACAGTGAAGGTGTTGTACCAGTGGGCTCCCACAAGCTTTTTAGGGAACTAACTAATACTTGGAGACCGACAACAAGCATAATGAACGATGCGACTAAAGAGGCAACAGTCTCAGCTCGTAAATGTCCGTATTGGTGGTTGGAATCAGGTGGTCTTTGGGCAATGCGTAAACCAACCAGTACCGCGATGGAAGCAATGATATCAGTTGTGTTATTTAAACCATCTGCTTTTAGGGCCTCAGATGTACCAATGTAGCCTATAGAAAGCTTAGCAGAGCTTAGTATTAGATATGTACCAATGGATAGCCATGCACCTTTTTCCCCTTGACGTAAATTTGTATAGAGCTCCATTTTGTTTCCTCCTCGCAAAACTTTCGGACATTAGAAAACGACCCCCTTTTAAAAAGGGAGTCGTTTCATCTATTTATTACAGTCGTTGCTCCCACCTATATAAGGTGTGAAAAAAAGACCATATTTATAGCCTAGATTATACAAGCGTGCTTCTAATAGTACCACGACAAGTATGGCAAATCAATTCAATTTTAGTCAATGACTGCGTCATATTCATTTGATAAATCACTGTTAGGTAATTTCAGAACTTCTAAGTATAAAATATGGTGACCATCTAATTCTTTTGCGATAAATTCAAAACCTTGCTCTTCAATACTGTCACCTTCGACTGCATCAAAACGCTTCGTCATGAACCAACCACCGATAGTATCAATATCATCATCTTCTATGTCAGTACCAAGCATATCATTTACATTTTCAAGAAGCATCTTAGCATCTAAAATAAAATGATTTTCTGCAATTTCTTGTACTTCCGGGATTTCGTCTTCATCAAATTCATCTTGAATATCGCCGACAATTTCCTCAATAATATCTTCAATCGTCACTAAACCAGATGTTCCGCCATATTCATCCATTAAAATGGCCATATGAATACGTTCACGTTGAATTTTTAGTAATAGATCGTTAATTTGCGTTGTTTCCATCACTCGAATAATAGGTTGCATATAATCAATGACTGGCTTATCACCATTTTTAGGATCTTTAATGTAAGCGGTTAATAAATGCTTCATGTTAACTAATCCAATAATATGATCTTTATCTCCATCCAGAATTGGATAACGAGTATATTGCTCAACACCCATTAAATCAAACACTTCTTTAATTGTTAGCTCTTTTTCTATGCCGACAATTTCAGTTCGAGGAACCATAATTTCTTTTGCAAGACGATCAGAGAACTCGAAAATACTGTTAACATATTCATATTCTGAGTTATTAATTTCTCCACCTTTTAAACTATCCGACAAAATCATACGCAGCTCTTCCTCTGTATGAGCAACTTCTGATTCTGACATCATTTTTAAGCCGAAAAGACCTGTTAAACCACGGGCAGAGCCATTTAATAGCTTAATGATGGGATAGGTAATATTGTGGAAGATAATTAATGGGCCAGAAAAGTTTAATGTGACAAATTCTGCTTTTTGGATGGCTAATGTTTTTGGCGCCAATTCCCCAATAACAACATGCATAAACGTAACGATTGAGAATGCAAGTATGAATGAAAGGATAGATGTAATACTACCATTCAAATTTAGAAATTCAAACACTGGGTGTAAAATGATTTCAAATGTAGGTTCACCTAACCAACCTAAACCAAGTGCAGTGATGGTAATACCTAACTGGCATGCAGATAAGTACTCATCTAAATCTGAAACAACACGTTTTGCATTTTTCGCTTTTTTATGCCCTTCCGCGAGCAATTGATCAATGCGGGTAGATCTCACTTTTACGATTGCAAATTCAGTTGCAACGAAAAATCCAGTCATTATAATTAGTAGGGCGAATGCCGCCAACCTAATGGTTATCTCCAATATGTCTCCGTCCAAATAATTCCTTTGTTCCCGCCCGAATGAGGGAAGTAAACAAAGTGTACACCTCCTATGATTTAAAAAATTGTTGGATGTTTCAATCATAAATTATTTAAAAGAAAAACACAAATATTGACAACAACTTTTTCACTTGTTTTTCATGGATCTTTTGAAAAAATGCAACTAGATTCAAATACCAAAAGATTGTAATTAACATGGCTATATGCTAACTTTAGAAAGATCAAAGATAGTTTGTTTAGGGAAAGAAGCATTTTGCATCTCATATAATACGACACGTCAAAAATCTCAAGAGTGCTTTAGCTTGCGGATTTTTTTAAATGAATTATTTTTTATAGTAAGGGGGAGTCTCAATCGTCATTTGAGACTCCCCCTTTCTAAATGTTTGACCTATTTATTCTTGCTGGAAGCGTAATTTTAAACACGCTTTTTCAACATCATGAACCGTTTCCTTTAAAGGTATTTCACCTGTAAACGGAGCGATAGATACAGGTGCTTTTTCCGTTATGCCTTGCTGTGTTAAAACATAGTTCTTATTATTATACGTTAAATAGAACGTTTTAATCGATTTCTTGCCAAAAGAGCTAGTAGAAGAATCAAAGAAGCCCTTTAGTTGACTGCAATACTCATTGTAAAAGTCGCTTTTATAGCCAGAAAGTTCCTCGAATTTCTTACTATTAACAGCACCCGCTTCATCCACTAATTCGAATATTTTGGCGGAAAATTCCGAAAAAAATTCTTTTACTTTTACACGAATTAACGCTTTTGAATTATAGCTATTTAAGTCATCCGAAAGTGTGACTTTACTCATTGAAATGGCCCCCTGCATAAAAAACATTTACTATTAAGCTGATATCATAAATGTATAAGAAAAATATACAAATTTCAACAGGATTCAACATAATTAGCTTAAATGGCGTGCTATTAATAGTAAATATAGGTATTTTTATACGGGATCACAACGAAAAATTGACTATCAAATTCAATCGTATACATGAAACAGCATAAGTTCATGTATCATTTTTTTAACAACCTCCTCGTCTGATGGAATGGCTCCTATCCACTCAATCGTACCGTCCTTTAAATATTCCGCTTGGTATCGTTCTCGTTGATAAAAAAACGAAATAGACCACCCAGGTAGTTGCGTGTTTTCAAATAGTGGTTTAAAACTGAAATGTTGAATCATCATCAAACCTCGCTTCTTATAGTATGTAGTCATATTATTCAAGTATAAAGGTATTTTTGCAACTATTCACTTTTCATAGAAGTAAATAGGATGAGATTGAAATTCTAAAGGGGTATTTCTTTCGTTGAAAATCATTGCTCTGCTATAATGAGTGCAGAAGGCGACAAAATACGCCAATCTTGAATACAATTGAAATGAGAGGATACTAATGGATAATTTTATAGTGACATTACTTTTTATGGCTATCATTGGGGCTGCAATTGGGGGCGTTACAAATCACTTAGCCATTAAAATGCTTTTTCGTCCATATAAAGCGATATATATTAAAAATTGGCGTGTACCGTTTACACCAGGCCTTATACCCAAACGACGTGATGAATTAGCTAAACAGTTGGGTCTTACAGTAGTTAATTATTTACTAACGCCTGAAACATTTAGAAAAAAGTTTTTCTCTAAGGATATTCAAGACAAAGTAGAACACTTTGTGCAAACAAAAGTTGAAGAAACAATCTTTACAAACGACAAAACAATTCAGGATTGGCTAAACTTAGCTGGGTTTGCTCATCTACCTACTACCATTGAACAGAAGGTTGAAGCAATTGTTGAGGGACAATTTTCGTCGGTAAAGAATACACTATCAACAAAATCAATTCGTACGCTGCTATCAGATGATATCCAAAATACAATTGATGCTAAAATTCCAGTAGCAGTTCAGCACATTTTAGAAAAAGGCGAGGATTATTTTTTATCACCAGAAGGTGAAATGACGATTAAGGCAATGATTGATGACTTTTTATCATCAAAAGGGTCTCTAGGCGGCATGATCAATATGTTCTTAGGTGATTCCTCTTCATTAGTTGGGAAAGTTCAACGTGAGCTTGTGAAGTTTTTACAAGCACCAGGAACAACAACATTACTAACAAAAATATTTTCACAGGAATGGGAAAAACTTAAAGATCGACCCGCTATGGACTTTTTGCAAGATGTTCAATTTGACCCCATTTTATCGAAATTACAAGTGTACGTGAAAGAACAATTAGCAATCTCTGAACGTTTAAATCAACCGATTTCTTATTATTGGCCAGAAGGAAATGACTGGGCGAAGTATACCGTGATTCCACAAGCTATAGAAAAAGCTTTTGTGAAGGCAGAGGAAAAACTTGAGGATGTACTAAAACGTTTAAACTTACAAGAGGTTGTGCGAGAGCAGGTTGACTCATTCCCAGTAGAGAAATTAGAGGAGCTTGTATTAGGTATTTCAAAACGTGAGTTTAAAATGATTACTGTATTAGGTGCAGTGCTTGGTGGATTGATTGGGATTGTGCAAGGCTTGATTGTTTACTTTATTTAAAAGGGGATTGTATGAATGATTAATATTTATAATGACATTAATGCGCTAGAAGCAACTTTCCGTAAGATTCCAGAATTTGAAGCGTTAAAAGCTGCTGTTGAAGTTGTTAAAAATGATGAAGAGGCATTAAATGTCTTTAAAAACTTCCGTAAAATTCAAATCGAATTACAGAAAAAGCAATTAGCTGGTGAGGATATTTTGGAGGATGAGCTTGTCTATGCACAAAAAGCGGCACAGCTTGCACAGCAAAATGAAAAAATTTCAACGATGCTTGAGGCAGAAATGAAGGTAAGTAAAGTAATCGAAGAAGTAAATCGCATTTTAATAAAACCTATCCAAGGTTTATATGAAGGAATTCAATAAAAGGTGATAATCGCAATTTAAAAAGGAATAAATTTTCTAGGAATTGCACATATAACAAGTGAGAGGAAAACGTGTATCCGCTATTGGTCGGTACACGTTTTTGCTTTATGTACCAGTTAAAGAGTATGGGAGGTTATGAATATGCATGTCATCATTGAATGGACCTATAAAACACCAAAAGGAGCAACAACAGTTTTACGTTCAGCTGAAATGCCTGCAGCTCAAGCACTTTTACTTGCAGAGGACATGGAAAGAACGGGAAGGGTAAAATCGCTACATTGTATTGATCGGCAAGATACAAATTGGTCACTTAAAGAGCTAAAAGCATATTTAAAGGAAATTGATACAGAGCCTCATAATATTACGCTCTATTTTGATGGAGGTTTTGATCGTGGGACAAGGCAAGCAGGACTAGGCTGCGCCATTTATTACGAACAAAATGGTAAACCTTTACGATTGAGAAGGAATGCCTTTTCGTCTGAATTGAAATCAAATAACGAGGCAGAGTATGCAGCGCTTTATTTAGCCTTAGTAGAACTAGAACTTTTAAATGTCCACCATTTGCCTGTGCGTATTATAGGAGATTCACAAGTGGTCATCAATCAACTGAATGGGGAATGGCCAGCATCGGAAAAAGAACTAGCAAGCTGGGCAGATAAAATTGATGCTAAGCTGGAGCAACTTCACATTCAAGCCGAATACCAGCTTGTTTCACGTAAGGATAATTCGGAAGCAGATCGCCTTGCTACTCAAGCTTTAAATGGCATCGATATTACTGGTTTGAGCGAGATTGTTAAAGAATAGGAATAAGAGGTGGCAGTAGATACTGCCACCTCTCAGACTGTAGACAAA
>NZ_MDGU01000044.1:0-530 GCF_001705465.1 Lysinibacillus sp. AR18-8 | reverse complement strand
ACGCGTGTAGATCTCGGTGGGCGCCGGGGCAGGAAAAAAAAAAAAAAAAAAAAAAAAAAAAGAGAAAAAAAGAGAGAGAGAAAAAAAAGAAAAGAAGAAAAAGAGAAAAAAAAAAAAGAAAAGAAAAAAGAAAAAAAAAAAAAAGAAAGGAAAAAGCGTAAGAACGTCGGCAGCGTCAGATGTGTATAAGAGACAGAATGAATATAATAGCTAATAAAGAAAAAAAGAAAATTGAGAAAAAGAAAAGAAAAAAAAAAAGAAAAAAAAGAGAAAGAAAGAAGGAAGAGAAAGAAGAGAAAAAGAGAAAGAAAGAGAAAGAAAGAGAAAAAAGAGAAAAGAGAAAAAGAAAAAAAAAAAAGAGAGAAGGAAAAAGAAGGAAAAAAAGAAAGAAAAAAAAGAAAAGAAAAAAAGAAAGAGAAAAAGAATAAAAAAAAAGAAAAAAAAAAAAGAAAGAAAGAAAAGGAGAAGAAAAAAAAAGAAAAAAAAGAAAAAAAAAAAAAAAAAAAAAAAGAAAAGAAAAGAGAAAAAAA
>NZ_MDGU01000043.1:0-4242 GCF_001705465.1 Lysinibacillus sp. AR18-8 | reverse complement strand
GATGCACTTGAACTAAGCTGGTTAAAGGTTGTTGGCAATAAGGGCGCAAAAATTCAGGAGTCGAAAAGAACGCAAGAAGAGCTTGTACATCAGAATTTTTTTTTTTTAGATGTGTATAAGAGACAGCAATCTTCCCACGTACAACCTCTTTTGTGCCATCACTATGCTCGATATAAATAGCCAGATGATTGAGCTGTTCCTGTGTAATATCTGTAGGTAATGGAAGAGTTAATAATACAGGTCGATTCTGCATATTAGTCTCAATTTTCATGGGTTGCCCTAATACTTTACTAAATGAACTATTCGCTATTTCTTGCACAATTGACTCTTTTTTTGCACGTTCTTCAACCTGTGATTGTTCAGATTGTCCCTTTAAAGGAATTAATCTAAAGTATAAATTATCACTAAATGTTGCCAATGATTCATTTGAGACATTGACACTTACATCATAAGCTGAAATTTCTAAATTTAAACGACTTTCTTTTAGTAGAGTAACAATATTATTAGGTATAGATATGTCCACTTGCTTTACATTATCCTGCGAATTAGGAATAACAATACGTGCTTGATCCGATTTTTCTTCTTTTAATTTATTGATAGTTTCTAATACACTTGCTTCTGTAAGAATTACTTCATCTTTCACCAATCCATCCACATCTACTAATCGCTTAATAGTTGTTTTAGAAACGGCTTTTCCATTACTCGACTCCACATTTACAGTAAAACTCTCTGTAGGAGAAGGTGGAGAAGATTCTGAGGTAGAGGTATTTTCACTATTAGTAGAAGAATTCTCCTTTGTTACTACAATTGTATAAAGTTTTTGACTGCCATCTTCAGCCTTTACCAAAATTTTTATTGTATTGACACCTGTTACAAGCTTGATCGGCTCTGCAACGGATCTCCCATTTATTGTGATTTCAGCTTTTTTATCCTCAGCTAATGGATTTACAAATAGACTATCTACTTTAGAAGTAACAATAGCGGAATATGACATTGTATTTTTATTAAATGCCATATTTAAGGCTCCCTGTGAAATAGTCAAATCCTTTAAAAAGGCATTATGGCTTTTAGATAATGCAATTACATCAATGGTGAAGCTTTTAGTATCTACAAAATTACCGATGAAAATTTGTGCTGTCAACGTAACCTTTTGATTTCCTATGGAGATAGTAGGGCGAAGAACGCTTCCATTATTTTGCACTACCTCAGGTTTGTCAGATATCCAATTAATCGTTGTTCCATTATCCCCGATAATTGGTAAAGTAAGGTTTTTAGTGACATTTGCTGAGGTATCACCTTGAGCATATTGAATATTAAGTGCATCTTTATCTAGTTGTACCTTTTGAATAAGCATACTGGATACTTTGCTATCTAACACAGACTGTAAAGTTTCTATAGACTCATACCCTTGATTAGGACGGGCAAGTAGGATTTGCTTACAAACTTCATCTTGATCTTCAATAGTGAGAAGATTGTAGTTATTATAATTTAAATGATCATCATCAATGAACACTGTCCATAGTGTTAATGAGTCTGTCGTACTGTTAACATTAATAAGATAAGAACGATTATTGACTGCATTTAAGTATGTTTGTCTTAATGTACTTGTAGATGTATATCCACTTTGTGGTCTTTCATCTATTAGCTTATTAGCTAAATAGTTTTGGTCTGCTAATTTAAAGCTTTGAAATAATTCATTAGCTTTAGCAGTATAATGTAATACACTCCAGTCAGTAGTCATTGCCAACTTCATTTCTTCCGTATTAATGGCAGTATTAAATGAAGTTAGACTACTTTTTGCTGCTACAGATGATAAAGGTAGCAAGCAAGCAACTAAGGTAAATATCATAATTAAGTTTAGTATTTTTCTTTTAGAATGTTGAATAAAAATCACCCTTTCCTCGTTAGAATATAGTTTAGTAATGTCCGATAGTAGAAAAGTCGTCTTTAGGTAATAAAGTCCACTCTAAAATATTGAAATTTGTAGAACCTGATTGCAATCTTTTATCTCTAATATAACCTCCATTACTTTCCAATATAGCGGTTGTCGAATCTTTTGTTCCTAATATATCAACAATATTCCCATTACTGTCTTTTAAAGTAATTGACACCGTTATTTTAGAAGCATCTCTAAAAATAAATTCTTCGTTGTAATAATATGATAAGGTAATATCCATAAAATCATAAAAATAGGGATGAATCACTACAAAATTCATATTTGGATTTACTAAAGATATATCTAATTCTTGAACACTATGCTGCATTGAAATTAAATTATATTGCTGTATCTCTAATTGATAACCATATAGAGGAGATGTAGTAGGATTATATATTTCTAGGACATCATTATAGTTTCCACTTTGTACAAAATCAGATATAAAAATACTTGGAGCATCTACAGTGAATATAAAACTTGTAGATTCTAGCCCTCCTTTGCCATCATCTGCTGTGATAGTAATAATACTTGTCCCTATTGCTTTTTGTGTCATGTTAAGGGTTGTACCATTTAAACTAGCCGTAGCTACCCCACTATTACTAGAACTTACAGCTAATGTTAACGAATCGTTATCAGCATCTGAAAATACATTACCTACATCAATACTCCAAGGTATACCACCAATAGTTGCTCGTTGATTTCTAACCGTCTGAGCTACAACTGGCGAGTTATTCACTGTAGGATTGTCTATGGTAACTGTAAAGCTAGTTGATACTTTCCCTCCTTTGCCATCATCCGCTTGCACTGTAATTGTATTAAGCCCTACTGCTAACGGCAAAATAGTTATTATTTGCCCACTTATTTGAGCTGTAGCAACAGTTTCATTGCTTGAGTTTACTTCTATTGTAAGAACATCATTATTTGGATCCGAAAAAATATTACTAACATCTATTGTTAGTACATTTCCCACAGTACCTGTTTTGTTATTAATTGTTTGTTCGACCACAGGAGGCTGGTTAGG
Organism: Lysinibacillus sp. AR18-8; assembly: GCF_001705465.1. Taxonomy (NCBI): domain Bacteria; kingdom Bacillati; phylum Bacillota; class Bacilli; order Caryophanales; family Bacillaceae; genus Lysinibacillus; species Lysinibacillus sp. AR18-8. The sequence continues at coordinate 1,285 of NZ_MDGU01000043.1, read as the reverse complement.
TGGGATTGTAACTGTTAATTTAAAGGTTGTAGAGACAATTCCTCCATTACCATCATCCGCTTGTACAGTGATTATACTTTGCCCCACAGCCAGCGGTACAATAGTTATCATTTGTGAATTCAATTGTGCTGTAGCTACAGTTTCGTTACTTGAATCTACATCTAATGTCAAGTTATCGTTATCTACATCAGTAAAAACATTGCTTGTATCAATTAATATTGGAGCTCCCCCTACGTGTCCTATTTGGTCATTTATTATTTGAACAACGGTAGGTAAGTTATTCAACTTGGGTAAGACCTCTACCTCAAAACTACTACTAGCTCTCCCTAATTTCCCATCATCAGCACTAACTTTTATTCTTGTTTTTCCTGGGGATAGGGCCTCTAGTGTTAATAGATTTGAGTTAATTTCGGCTGTTACTACCCCCACAGAATCAGGAATAGCTTTAAATATTAATGAATCATTATCAGCATCATAAAATAGCTTACTTACATCAATCACGATATTTGCTTGATCAAGTGTCATTGTTTGCTTCTGAATTCTTTCTGAAGCTACCACAACAGGTGGATGATTAATAGAAGTTGCATAAGTTAATTGTGCTTGAAAACAAAAACTAAAGATTAAAGTTAGCAAAATAATTTTCTTAATACAATTTTTACTACGTGTATTTTGACGCAAAATCGTTTCCTCCCATATATGTAAAATAATTAACATTACTCTCCCTTTTGCTATGACTTTCAACTCACATAAAATTATATAATAGAACTAAAATCCTAACTACAAAATTCATTAATGATAAAAGTTAATTTTTCTTAACCTTTATTTATCAAAAAAAGGTTATTCAATATTGCTAGCAATATTGAATAACCTTATATTATTTTTTTATCTATTTTTCATGAATATGCTTTACTGCGGCTTCTTGAATCTCATAAAATGCCCAATGGTGTTTTGGAACATCTTTAAATAATGGTGTTTGATCTTCAATAAGAACTTGACGTTCAAACAGTCGATTTAATACCTTCACTGCTTGTGCACGTGTTAAAAATCCATCTGGATTGAATGTATCGGCTGTTATTCCTGTCATAATTTCCGCTGCATTGACAGTATCAATTGCTTTCACTGCCCAATGATGGACGCTCACATCTTTGAATGCTGGACTTTGTGAGGTTGGTGGACAGAAATCGGCATCAGGACGTTCTACACATTGCTGTTCTATCCAGCGGGCAGCCACTGTAGCCATCTGTGCACGCGTAATCAAGCCGTTTGGATTAAAGTTCGTTGCTGT
>NZ_MDGU01000042.1:0-1269 GCF_001705465.1 Lysinibacillus sp. AR18-8 | reverse complement strand
TGGAGGAGGTAGAGGGATTCGAACCCCCGCGCGGTGTTACCCGCCTGTCGGTTTTCAAGACCGATCCCTTCAGCCAGACTTGGGTATACCTCCAAAAATATTACAATGGTGGAGCCTAGCGGGATCGAACCGCTGACCTCCTGCGTGCAAGGCAGGCGCTCTCCCAGCTGAGCTAAGGCCCCATTTATCATGAAAGATGGTCGGAATGACAGGATTCGAACCTACGACCCCTTGGTCCCAAACCAAGTGCTCTACCAAGCTGAGCTACATTCCGTAAACATGATTTTATTGGCGCGCCCGACAGGAGTCGAACCCATAACCTTCTGATCCGTAGTCAGACGCTCTATCCAATTGAGCTACGGGCGCATGTTAATTAAAAAATGATGAGCCATGAAGGACTCGAACCTTCGACCCTCTGATTAAAAGTCAGATGCTCTACCAACTGAGCTAATGGCTCGTGAAATTAAAAATGGCTGGGGTACTAGGATTCGAACCTAGGCATGACGGAATCAAAATCCGTTGCCTTACCGCTTGGCTATACCCCAATTTTAAAATGGGGCGACTGATGGGAATCGAACCCACGAATGTCGGAACCACAATCCGATGCGTTAACCACTTCGCCACAATCGCCACTATATAGATTATATTAGCTGTATTATGAACGAGTACCTCAATACCTGGCAGGGGCAGTAGGAATCGAACCCACACCAAAGGTTTTGGAGACCTCTATTCTACCGTTGAACTATGCCCCTAAAATGGTGGAGGGGGACGGATTCGAACCGCCGAACCCTAAGGAGCGGATTTACAGTCCGCCGCGTTTAGCCACTTCGCTACCCCTCCAAGGGAATGGTGCCGGCGATAGGAGTCGAACCCACGACCTACTGATTACAAGTCAGTTGCTCTACCAACTGAGCTACACCGGCAATAATAATGGCGGTCCCGACCGGGATCGAACCGGCGATCTCCTGCGTGACAGGCAGGCATGTTAACCGCTACACCACGGGACCAAAATGGTGGAGGATGACGGGCTCGAACCGCCGACCCCCTGCTTGTAAGGCAGGTGCTCTCCCAGCTGAGCTAATCCTCCACAAAAAATAAGCGAAGCGACGTCCTACTCTCACAGGGGGAAGCCCCCAACTACCATCGGCGCTAAAGAGCTTAACTTCCGTGTTCGGTATGGGAACGGGTGTGACCTCTTTGCCATCATCACTTCACTTATTCAGCTGAAAGACTTATTCTTTCAAAACTAGATAAACGATACATTGAAAG
>NZ_MDGU01000041.1:0-6095 GCF_001705465.1 Lysinibacillus sp. AR18-8 | reverse complement strand
TTAGATGTGTAAGAGCGTAGTCTGCGTTAGTTGTGTATAATAGCGAGCGGGAGAGCATCGTGATGATGACGCGTAAGATCGTCGGCAGCGTCAGATGTGTATAAGAGACAGGGTTAAAAATAGGTTAAAAATTTAAAATTAAGTAATTATTTTTTATACAAACCCATTCAAAATAACGTTCCCAAATAAAAGTTTGGGTAGACACAAAAGCCAAGAAACGCTGTAAAACAAACGTTACTTGGCTTTTTCATTGGATATTGTTTATACAAAGGTATATAAAGAGAGTTTACAATAAGACTTTTCAAAATATTGCAGAAAACATTGTAGGGGTGTTATATGAATAAAAACCTGTATATGGAGACTTTCTAAATCTGTATTCTTCTCAATCCTATATTACAATTGCTGGTGGTTTAGGTGAAACGATCTTCAACAAACGGGCGCGATTGTGGAGCAACACAGGTAGAAAATAATCAAACTTTTTTATTAAAACCTAACTTATAACTGCTAAAGAAAAACCCCTTTTGATCAATCTTTTTTCAAAAGGGATTCTTCTTAATTTAACATAAAATAAGGGTTTGCAAGGTAATTTTACTCAAACTTTAATTCAAAGCTACAGTTTCTCCACTAACTAGTAGCGATAGAACAAAGCATAATTTTATTTGTTATAATTTAAGTAATATATATAAAATAAGTAATAATATGGATAATTAACTGATTCTACATAGTCAAGTGACATTCAAGAACTAATTCGTTCCACATTTAAGCTAAAGAGAGTAGGGATGTTTATGTATAAAAAGCTTTCTGCGGATGAAAGAGAGCAACAGCTATCAGCATTAACTATAAAACAACGGAATTTTTTAGAAAACGAAATGAAACGTGGTAGACGGACAGTATTAGAAAACGTTATGAGAGAGGAAAAAATCACAGCACTCAAGTCCATAGATATAACTCTTCAAGAAGATGAGATGAATGTCGTAGATTGGTTGATTTCCGATTACAATGATTTTGGTCCAGGTAATCTAGATGGGCGATGCGCCTGTGGTCGACGACTACGATATATGTTTACCGTTGAACATCAAGTGACTCGGACAAAAATTCAATATGGGAAGGATCATTTGAGTGCATTTTTAAATATTGAAGTGAATGAAATAGATGGCGTTATAAATGAGTTAGATAAGATTGATTATGAACTAGATGAACTTTTATGGAAATTAAATAATAATGTGTACTACCACGAATACTACAATAGAATCCCTGATAAAACAGTAGTTTCTGAAAGCATTAAAAGGCATTTTGAAATGAATATTCCATTTTTAGATCGACAAATCAATAGGTTAAATAAATATTTTCAAAAACAAATGGAAGCATTAGAGGAAGAACAACGTAAAATTCAGCGTGAAGTTGACCTTGAAGAGCGCCAGAAAGAAAGAAGACGAATTGAAGAATTACTTCAGGAAAAGAAAAATATTGAGGCCACTTTAGAGGTTGTAAGAAAGGCTCAACGCGAAATTGAAATCAAAAGACAACAGCAGGAAAACGAACGTATAGAAAAATTGTCACAAGAAAAAAAGATGATAGAAGACAAACTAATTGAATCAGTAAAAGCACAGCTCGGCTATAATGCTGCTTTCGATGAAGTAGCATATTCACTTGTATTGAACGGTCAACATAGCGCGGTAGCAATTAGTCATATTATGGCTAATGATTTTGGCTTTAATAAGCATTTTTCTGTAGGCATTATGCATCGTCCCTTCATTTATTTTGATGTATTACTGGCTTTGAAGAAACAAGTGGATAAAGGATATCTTATTATGGATGAATCATCAAATATAGTGGATTGTATTTTCTATGTGAATCCTTACCGTGAGGAAGATAGAAGTAATGAATCCGAGGAGTTGCAACAACAAACTTTTTCACTTTTTTAATGGTAAATAATTTGGATGAGATAACTCATATTTTTGTTTATTTTAATGATTTTGATGCAATACTTGATGGATTTTACTTAGTTTCAGAAAATGATTTGTCCGATTTAAAAAGTTTGAAATCAGCAAGATTTATAATAAGAGATATAAACGGCAACGAAGCTTGGTTTAATAATTTGAATTGCGGTTATGGCGGTATAGGACCATCTTACTCACAAAAAGTACTTGAGAAACTTGGTATACCATCAGACAAGTCCAAATGTGTAAAAGATAGTAGTTATGACATAGTTAAGTATTTTAAAAATGAAAAAGGGGAGTTTGAAGTTTATCCTATTGAAAGTGCAATTACGAGAAAATCAGAATGTAAAGCAACTTTATATTATCACAAGGGAAAAATAGTTTGTTTGCAAGTTGAAGAGAATTACGTGTCTTATATGGATGATAAAACAAAGTTCTTATATGAATATTCATCGATTGTTCCCAATCCTAGTGATATTATCCTGTTTAATAATAGAGAGTCTGCTATTGAGCATGGATATTTCACAAAAGATTTTTTTGGTAATGATAAGGTTTACCAAGTAATATTAAGAGATCAGCATGGTAGGGAACTTTGGTTATGCCCTCCTGTTCATGATAATAGCGCCTTGAAATATCAAAAAAGTGTAAATGAAATATTAGAGTTTTGTGGTCTAGATGTAAAGTTTGAGGAAAACAAACATAAGTAAATATTAAACCGAAACAAGTTCCAGTAGAAGTAATTGAAATAAATAGCAGCTTATAGTTAATTTACATTAAAAGAATTGATTATAAAAGCACTCAAAACAAAAAAATCACACACATCAGACAAGTCTAGGTTGTGTGATTTTTATTTTCATGCATTAATATGCTGTGTAAGCAATATTTTTATTTTTTTCTCCAAATTCATTTGCGTTTTTATCATTAGTAGCATTTTTGAGTCCAAAATACACATCAAACCAATATAAATCTCTTTTTCTATTTAAATCACCTGTGTCCGTTACTTTAAAAATAGTTTTATTACTATAACCTTCTACATATAAAGCATTTTTTATGAGTATAGTAGAACCAAAAGGAAATATAGTATCATGGTTTGATGTTGATTTTTGATGAACAGCAACAGTCATATACTGTTTTTGGATAACTTGCTCCACCATGCCCTATTTTATTTCCTGTATAACCAGTTACTACACCTGCAATATGTTCAGAGAGCGCTTGTGTTTCGATGTCCGGTGTTTCGATGGCCTGTGTTTTCGGTGAAAATGTAAAAATAAATATAAAACAAGTAAGTATCGAGATAACTGCATTTTTCTTCATGAATACAACCCCTTTTAGTTTTTATATTGTTCTCTTTCAAATTCTTCTTCTAGCTCACCCGTTTCTGCATTGAACAATAAATAAATCATATTTTCCTTGGACTGGTCCCATCCGATAACCATCACAATTGGAATGTTTTTTTGCGAGTCTTTAGTAAAACTAAAATTATATCCCTTAGCAAAAGTGTCTCCGGGATAAATTTTGGTGATTTTTTGAGCCCTTTTTAGTAATTCAGGTGTATCATACTTAAATTCTTCAACACTAGAAATAAAGTGACTTTTAGGCATAGCGTTTAATTCATTAGGAACATGTACTTTATCTAGTACCTTTCCGTTTTGAATAGTTATTAAATAATAGTCTTTTTTATTTGGTATGCCAAATTCAATGCTCCAGTACTTTCTTCTGCCTTCCATTCCTGTTGGCGTTTTATCTTTGTCAACACTATTTCCACTATATAACATTGCTTCTTTGTTCCACTGAAGAGCCTCTTTTTGGGCAATCTCAATTGCTTCTTTTAACGTTAAACCCATTTCCATGTCAGGAGAAAAAGCAACTTCAGATTTTTTGCTCGAATCTAACGTTGTATCGTGGTCTGTACTTTGTTGACAACTTGCTAAAAATACACAAATGAAAAGAAGTAAAAAAAATTTCTTCATTAATTCCTCCCTCCAAAGAAAATTAATTTTAGTTGGTATAAGAGTAATTTATACATATAATTTCAAATACCTTCCATTAATTAAAATGTTTATGAAAAGGTCTCTTCGATTTCTATTTACCTAGAAGAACGCCAGAAAGAAAGAAGATGAATTGAAGAATTACTTAAGGAAAAGAAAGAAATTGTGGCCACTTTAGAGGCTGGAAGGAAGGCTCAACGCGAAACTGAAATCAAAAGACAGCAGCACAAGAAAATAGATGATAGAAGACAAACTAATTGAATCAGTAAAAGTACAGCTCGGCTATAATGCTTCTTTCGATGAAGTAACATAATTACTTGTATTGAACGGTCAACATAGCGCGGTAGCAATTAGTCATATTATGGCTAATGATTTTGGATTTAATAAGTATTGCCCTATTTAAATGGACCAAAGATGAACTAGGTCCTACAAGTGTATTTTTATGGTCAACCGATTAACCAGGTCCTGCAGCTGAATATGTTTGGATTGATTGCCCCAGTGATGAGCAGGTCATCTGGCCAAAGCAAAGAGGCTTAATAACTAGCCGCATTAAAGGTGGCTTTATTCTTAAAATTTTAGTGTTTCATGATTTTACATTAAAAAGTTGAATAAGACGAAAAAGGTCGAATACATTATGATATCTGCTCATATCGTAAAATGAGAGGAGGTGGGATTTATTAAAAAGAAATTCCTTATTGTAGTCTTAAGCATCATGGGGGTACTATTATTAAGCTTCGGATTAGCTTCTTTAAATGGTTCTGCTGAAAATAACATTAGTCCACCACCAAAAAGTGCTGAAATTCAAATGTTGGAAAAGATAGAAGTAAAATTAGTGGGGAAATATAAAATAGGTACCTATAGTATTAATACTCATGTTGATAACAATTCGAAGGATATAGATATTGATGTTCTTGGAAGCCAAGAGTATTATGATTCAGTAAAACATGAAATCAAAGATGTTGTGAGAAATTTGATTAGGTCAACTAAATTTGAAAAATATAATGTTAATGTAAAAAAAGGTGAAATTCGTCAAATGATAACAGAAGAAGAGTTAGAAAGAAATAATTTATTGGTTGAGATCGCAAAAAAAATTAATAATGAATTATCTAATGCTTATCCAAACAAAATTGATGGAGGAGTAGATATGAGAATTCCTCCACCGGAAGATCCCCAAGAACTAATTGTGGAAGTAAGTACATTGTTAGATGGGGAAAAACAAGTAGATATTGGTAAGGAAATAGAAAGGACAATATATACTACATTAGAGAAAAAGTTAGCCTCTAATAAACTTTTAAAAGAAAGTACCGTGAAAATATACATTTATAATAAGAATAAAGAAAAAATAAAAACATCTTTATAAAAAGATGTTTCAGACTGTAGACAAAGTCGATTTTTTCGACTTTGTCTATTATTTTTAAATTAAACGGCTATAAGTACAATTTTTTCAGATTTTCCAAACCCTTTATTTTCTAGGATTCAGAAAAATATTTGAACATAGAAAACTAAAGTTAAATGCCGACTTATGATAACTTTTTGTTACGAATTTAGTTTGTCGACACTCTGAAATATCTTTATAAAAAGATGTTTTTTTTCTTTAATCATAAAAGCTTAATGTAAACTTGTCACCCTTATCAACTAAAATAGAGAATTGTACTCTATCACCTGCATTAAGATTACCAATTTGAACAGTTCCTTTATAGTCATCTATTGAATTAAGTAAAGTAAACTTTTTAACCCCATTAACAAAATAAGTAGTATGGACATAATTTGAACTATAAAAAGTGCTTTGCATATCTATTTTAAAATTCCCACCATCAGTCGCAACATATTCATTAGTCAACCATGCTACTCCTGCTCCAAGTGTTGGATTTTGTTGTCCTTTAAAATCCCATTCTCCAGCCCCCAAAGGATTTACCTTTGAATCACTATCAATTTCTGTTGCATAAGTATAAAAAGGAATTGCAAAAGTAGTTGCTAAAGAAATCATAAAAACTAATAACAGAATTTTAAATCTAAATAATTTATTCATAATAAAACCTGTCTCTTATACACATCTGACGCTGCCGACGATCTTACGCGTACGGTTCTCGGCGGTCGCCGTCCTCTATGCTCACTAATACGAAAATAACTTTCAGACATCTCAACATTCAATTATACACGACTCCAC
>NZ_MDGU01000040.1:0-8992 GCF_001705465.1 Lysinibacillus sp. AR18-8 | reverse complement strand
TGATACCTTCCGTCCAAATGCTCCTGTTACAAGGGCACAGATGGCAAGTATGTTTGCTCGTCAATTAACAGGTAACGCCATACCGCAAGCAAAGGCAACCTATACAGATACATTCCAACATGATGCTAAAGATGCAATCGAATTTGCGAAGGAAAAGGGTCTGTTTAAAGGGGTTACAGCAACGAACTTTAATCCAAACGGCTTGATTACGCGTGCACAGATGGCTACAGTGGCAGCCCGCTGGATAGAACAGCAATGTGTAGAACGTCCTGATGCAGATTTCTGTCCACCAACCTCACAAAGTGCAGTATTCAAAGATGTGAGTGTCCATCATTGGGCAGGGCAAGCAATTGATACTGTCAATGCAGCGGAAATTATGACAGGAATAACAGCCGATACATTCAATCCAGATGGATTGTTAACACGTGCACAAGCCGTGAAGGTATTAAATCGACTGTTTGAACGCCAAGTTCTTATTGAAGATCAAACACCATTATTTAAAGATGTTCCAAAACACCATTGGGCATTTTATGAGATTCAAGAAGCCGCAAAAAAATAACCAAAAAGAGGGTACGCGATTCGTAATGTAATCGCAGTGCCCTTCTTTTTCATGGCTCGAAAAGGAATTTATATCCCGAACCCCTCACTGTTATAATCTTTGCTCTATGGCCAGTAACGGATTCTAGCTTTTTTCGTAAATTACTAATATGAACCTTCAATGCCTGTGTATGCCCGATACTTTCCTCTGCCCAAATAAGCTTATACAGCTCTGATGGGGGAAAAATTTGTCCTGGTCGTTGTGCTAGAAAGAAAAAAATTTGAAATTCCTTTGTAGATAGGGCTAATGCTGTGTTACCGATATATACTCTTCCAGAATGAACATGAAAGTGAAAATCCTCTATTATATGAGCTTCTTCCTCTATGTGGTGTACAGCAGCTTTAACTTGAAATTGCTTTCTACGCATGGATATTCTCTTGATTGTCTTCATTAAACGCTCTTTCTCAATAGGCTTTAAAATATAGTCAACAGCCTGTACATTAAAAGCTTCTATTGCAAAACGTTCATAAGCAGTGACAAATACAATGTCCATTAAAAAAGGAAGGTCTGCAATCTTACTAGCAAATTCAATACCATTCATTTCGGCCATATCTATATCTAAAAAAAGAATATCAGGTTTGAGTGTAGGGATGTTTGCAATAGCTTCTAGTGGATTTACGAATTTTCCGATAATAGTAACATCGCTATTATCATGTAACGTGGCTTCTAATAAATTGATTGCTAAAATTTCATCATCTACTATGATGGCTTTCAACATTTTTTCACCTCTTATCATCTAAATTTAGAATATTATGTAGCCCAACTGTACTAAATAAATTTTTCGTCATCAATTTTATACTTGCCTGTAGCAATGGAAGCTGGATTCTGAAATTATTCGATTCTGTAAATTATGTAATTTATTAGTATGTAAAACACATTTATTGTCCAATCTAACTGGATCATTACCTACAATAAAGCAATTCTTTTCTCCTTTAACTGATTTAAGTTTATTAGTATTCTCGCACTTTAGTAAATGAGATGCATTTCCCAAATCGTGATGTATTATGAGGGGATAATAAAATATGCCTTTCTACCCATAGTATAGCATGCCAATAGTTAACAAAAAATAGATTAAAGCGTGTATCATAATCTAATGATAAAAATTTTAAGCTAAGTGTATTTGTGCATTTTGTGTATTTAAAGTGCATATACTTACAATCACTCTGTTTTTTGCTTATAATGAGATAGTCAGAATTATTTCTGAAAAAAGTAGCCACAAAGTGAGCGATTGCGATTGAAAAAATTATTATATGGTATCTTCTTTGTTGTTTTTATAGTCATTTTTTTGTACGTAAACAATCACTGGCTAGTCGTAAGTAAACATGTGTTTGAATCAGATAGTGTGCCTGACAGCTTTGATGGGCTACGCATTGTACAAGTTTCGGATTTACATGACGCTGTCTTTGGTGACAAGCAACAAAAATTGATTGCTAAGGTAAAGGATACAAAGCCTGATTATATTTTTATCACAGGTGACGTGATCGATAGTAATCGCTATAATTTAAAACAAAGCCTACAAGCAGTGGAAGGACTAGTTAAAATAGCGGATGTTTATTATGTACTAGGAAACCATGAGGTAGCGACGAATAAGGTGAATGAAATTTATGAGGCGCTGTCATCGTTAGGGGTACATATTATGGCCAACGAATCGACCGTGTTAGAGCGCGACGGGGAGCGCTTGGCGATTGTTGGTATTGAGGATCCGTTAATGGGTAGAACAACAGAAGATATGCTGGACATTGCAACGGCCTATTTGCCAGACGATATGTTTAAGTTGTTACTAGCACATAGACCAGAATTATTTAATACGTATGTAAATTATCACATAAATTTAGTATTTTCGGGACATGCGCATGGTGGGCAAGTTCGTATTCCTGGGCTTGGAGGACTTGTGGCACCAGGACAGGGGCTGTTCCCAAAGTATACAGCTGGTGTCTACGAAGCAGGCGCGACGAAAATGGTAGTTAGTAGAGGGTTGGGTAATAGCACAGTACCATATCGTATTTTTAATCTACCAGAAATTATTGTGATGGATCTAAAGAAAAAATAAGCACTGCGTAAAATTTACGCAGTGCTTTCAATTTGTTTGCGTTCTATACGTTTAACGAGGTAAATACTTATTTCATATAAAATAATCATCGGTATTAATACGAGTAACTGACTTATAAAGTCTGGTGGCGTGATAACAGCGGAGCCTACGCCCATTGCGATATAAGACCAGCCTCGTATTTTTTTCATGGATTCAGCAGTCAGTACACCAATGGCTGATAAGAATAGGGCAACAATCGGTAACTCAAATAATAGACCAAGCGGTACAGTCGTCATGATTAAAAAGTGCATATATTCATTTGCTGATACCATGACATCGAAATTGGTAGCCCCAATGCTTACTAAGAATGTATAGCTAAGTGGGTTAACGACGAAATAGCCAAAAGCTACTCCTACTAAAAATAGAACTAACATGATTGGTGCATAGAGGCCTAAAAAGCGACTTTCCTCTTCTTTTAAGCCTGGTTTAATAAAGCTCCAAAGAAAGTGGACGAGGAAAGGCATTGCAAGACCAAAAGCTAAAGTTGTTGAAATCGTCATGTAAAATTTAACTACTTCTAGTGGTCCTAAAATAACGAGTGAGTGACCTCGCGTTATGAATGGAAACCAAATATTAATAGTAGAAAAGACAACAATGAAAAATAAAATAAAAACCGTTAACCCTTTGATAATTTGCTTACGTAAATCACTAAGATGCTCCAATAATGAGGTAACAGGTATCAGGGGTTCATCTGACACATGATCCTCTTCAATTGCTACCGTAGGTATTTCAACTAAAGCCTCCACTGGCTTTGGAGGCTCGGCTTGTGGTTTATCTAGAGGGCTTAAATATTTTCTTTTCCCGTCTTCATATGGATCCATAGGAAACCCTCCTACGAAGCATCAGATTTTTTTTCGACCTTTTTCACGGTATCATCTTCATCATCCATAAGTCCCTTAGTAGACTTTTTAAATTCTGCAAACGTTTTGCCAACCGCTCCACCGATTTCTGGTAATTTTTTTGGGCCAAATACAATTAATACAATCACTAAAATAATAATTAATCCAGGTACTCCAATTGCTCCTAGACCTCCCATAAGTCTTGCCTCCTTTAGAATAATTTTTTTATACTAATGAACCACCTGATTGACTGTATTTGATGACTCCCTCAGCACAACGGTAGGCAAGTGCCCCTAATGTGCCTGTTGGATTATAACCACTATTGTGTGCAAAGTTGCCTGCACTTACTGCGAAAAGGTTATCAACATCCCAGTGCTGTAAATAATTATTCACAACCCCTTGTTCTGGTGTTAAGCTCATCACCGTACCACCTGTATTATGCGTTGTTTGGTAAGGCACGATATTGTAATCGGTAATTTCCGCGTTAGGGACAATTGTTTTAGCACCCATTTCCTTCATAATGTCAGCTGCACGTGCAGAGATATATTTATGAAGAGCTCGATCCTGATCAGTAAAATTGTATGTTAACTGAGTTAATGGCAGCCCGTAAGCATCTTTATAGGTAGGGTCCAGTGATATATAGTTTTCCTTATGTGGCATAGATGCTCCTTGCGCACCAATCCCAAATGAACGTGTATAGTAATAAATAGATTGCTTTTTAAATTCTGGTCCCCAAGTAGGCGTATCAGGCGGAGTTGGATTTGAGCCGATTGGTCGCGTCCCTGTCTGTGTAAGTGCAATATTACCTCCGTGAATAAAATCTAAATCACTATGGTCAAAATTATCCCCATTGTAATCGTCTATACACATGCCTAACGAACCTGCACCCATAAATGTATTGTATTGTTCCTCGAAGAACCCAGCAGCACCAGGCAAAATTTGATAGCAATAGTTTCTGCCAAGTGTTCCTTTGCCAGTAGTAGGGTCATATCTTTCACCAATGTCAGAGACCATTAATAGCTTGGCATTATTAAAGACATAACTAGTTAATACAACAGCATTAGCTGGCTGAATGAATTCTTCTCCCGAAACAGTATCGATATATCTTACACCTGTAGCCTTGTTACCCTGCTTTAAAATTTCAACAACATTGGAATTAAAGCGTAAATCAAAATTCCCTGTCTTCAGGGCTGTAGGGACAACAGTAATTTCTGCGGACGACTTTGCACCATATTCGCATCCAAAGCGTTCACAAAAACCACAATATTGGCAAGCGTTGATTGTTTCGCCATCTGGATTTTTATAAACCTCTGATACATTAGCTGATGGAACCATATAAGGTGTTAGCTTCAGGTTTGTTGCAGCTTTTTCGAATTGTGCAAGCATAGGCGTTTTTTTCATAGGCGGTGTTGGATAGGGATTCGAACGCTTTCCACTAAATTTATTTTTATCATCACCCGAAATACCAGCTGTTTTCTCGAACTTATCGAAATAGGGCTCAAGCTGATCATATGTTAATCCCCAATCCTGAATCAGATAATCTGGTCCAAGCTTATTTGGTCCATAACGTTTATCTGTTAATGTCTTGATTTGAAAATCATAGGGTAAAAATCGATAAGTCATTCCATTCCAATGTGTTCCTGATCCACCCAGACCCTCTCCAAGTAAGAAGGAGCCAAGCTGACGCATTGGTAATGCCTTCATATTGCGATCATTCCGAAAGCTTACGGTCTCTTTAGAAAGATTTTGCATTAAATCATATCGGATGGCATAACGGTATTCGTCATGAACATTTAAATAATCCTCAGTCCCACGCTTTTGACCTCGCTCTAAACCGACTACCTTTAAGCCAGCTTTAGCACATTCAGCAGCGACAATACCGCCAGTCCAACCTACACCAACTGTTACAACGTCTACACTCGGTAATGTTTTAGCCATTTTGTATCCCCCCTTAGTGGTTGCCTAATGGATTAGGCTCAATTTTTTGGAACTTGGCATCTTCTATTTGTGTAATATAAGCCATCTGGTGACCAGGGAAGCCCTTCATACGCCAGCCATCCATATTGCGATTTCCTCCATACATAGGGTCAGAATAAGCTCCCTCTAATGTAGCTGCTCGTAATAATGTAAAAAAGAACGCGGAAGTAACCCCAACCATTTCTATGTCACCTTTTTGGAAGGCAGTTAATAGTTCATCCATTTGTTTGCCATCTAAATCGTTAAAGCTTTTCTTATAACGCTTTTGTGCTTCATCCTCCATTTTTTGAATACCCTGTCTAAAAATTTCCGCTCGCGTTAAACGGCTTTGATAGCCTTGAGTTGGGGCACCAACATCAAATGGACCTTGCATATATTCTTTAGAGTTACTTCCATAATTTCCTGCAAGTTGATGATCGATAAAATAGGGAACGTCTAAACCAATAGCTCCTGGTCCCAAATCGTCCTCTGGGAAGATACGTTCCGTGGCCTTTGATAAGATACTAAAATCTTTTTCATTTCTGAAGAACATCTTAGCTTTTGGTGAGCCTGTGGCCTCATTCGTTGTTTCATGACCACCATGCTCTAGGGTAGAAGTACCTTTACCATGGATGTTGTAACCAACTAATCCTCCAATTAAACCACCACCGACTAATGTACCAGCAGCAATACCTGTAGTTTTTAAAAAGTCTCGACGAGAAACATTATTTTTGTCTGAACTCATGGAAATCCTCCCCTCAAAATGTGTTAAACGGATCCTATCTTTAATAATCAGCAAAAAATGTGAATTATAATCAATTTTTGTTGGAAAATGTTTTAATTACCTCTATTAGCATGGTGTACTCTCCTTTTTAATGACAAGAGGGATCTATGAATTGAAAATTTTGTAGAAAATTGTTAGCACTATAAAGGTAGTGTAAATGGTATTATTATACATTTATTAATCATATTGGAAAACTTTTGTTGACTTCTACTTTTAGTGACTTTACTCTGAAGTTATGCAAAAATATGCGGATTGTATAGCTAAAAATGGAAGAAGTGAGAAAAAGAGAAATGTGGTTAAAAGGTATTGGTGGTAAATTAATTGTTGCAATTATAGCTCTTGTATTTGTAACATGTGGCACGCTTGGGCTATCTACTTGGATAAATAGTACAAAAGCTGTGAATGAGCAAGTGGAATCTAATTTGGTATCTAGAGCAGAGGATGTGTCCCAATACATAGAAGAACACTTCCAATTAACACTAGTGGAGGTGGAAGCCATTGCAGAGCAAGAGGCAGTTCGGAGCATGGACTTTGAAAAGCAGAAGCAGTATCTATCGAAACGTCTTGCCAGTAATGAAAATTACTTAGGTTTTGGCATTATCAATGCTAATGGAGTTGCCCATTATCTGGATGATACAACAGCTGATCTAGGGGATCGTGATTACGTAAAAGAAGGTTTTACTGGTAAGTCTGTCATGTCTGACATTACGATTAGTCGTGTAACAGGTGAACCAGTCATTTTAATCGTTTCTCCAATTGACACAGTGA
This sequence comes from Lysinibacillus sp. AR18-8, assembly GCF_001705465.1. Taxonomy (NCBI): domain Bacteria; kingdom Bacillati; phylum Bacillota; class Bacilli; order Caryophanales; family Bacillaceae; genus Lysinibacillus; species Lysinibacillus sp. AR18-8. Next base: position 1,958 of record NZ_MDGU01000040.1, on the reverse strand, counting down.
CAGGTGAAAAAGCTTTATTATTAGCACGTATTGACGGCTATTACCTATCTAAAATTGTAGAAGGCATTAAGGTTGGAGACAGTGGCTATGCATTTATGTTAGATGCTAACGGAACAATTATTGGACATAATAATCATTCGTATGTGAAGGAGCAATACAATCCTATTAAGGAAGCAGACGAAACAGGTATCAAGACAGGCAGAGCAATGGCTGCTAAAGAAATGATTGCTAATGATAACGGTTATTTTTCTTTTGAAACGGAAGATACAGGAACTAGTCTAATGGGCTATCATACCCTCGAAAATGGTTGGAAAATGGGGGTTATCGCATTAGAAGATGAGATGTTTTCAGGGCTTTCTAAGCTTAAGACGAACTTCATTGTCACTACGATCATAGTTTCAATACTTGGGCTATGCATCTCATTTGCCATTTCTCGCTCTGTTAGTAGACCACTTCGACATGTACTTCGCATTAGTGAGGGCTTATCGGAAGGAGACTTTACACAGGAAATTCCAGAAAAATATTTGAAACGTATTGATGAAATGGGAACGATGGCACGTGCATTAGATCGTATGACTGATAATATGCGGGAAATGATAGCCAAAGTGAGTCAAGAAGCAACGGCAGTGAATGAAGCTGCGTGTGATTTAATGGGAGATGTAAATGGAGTAACAAAGCGTTCAAAGCAAATTGCTGGTGCAATAAGTGAAGTAGATCGAGGGGCACAAAGCCAAACTGTGATGGCAGAGGAAAGTGCCTCAGCAATGGAACAAATGGCGATAGGGATACAAAATGTAGCTGAAGTTGCCTCCACAATTGCTTGTAATACAGATTTTATTTCCCAGAAAATTAGTGAAAGCAATCATGCAGTTCAACAATCCGTTTTACGTATGAATGAGATTCAGCAAGGCACAACAGATGAACTCTCAATTATTCACAAGCTAGAAAAAGAGTCAGAAGAAATTAGCTTAATTTCAAAAATGATTACCGATATCTCCGATCAAACAAATTTATTGGCATTGAATGCCTCTATAGAAGCAGCACGGGCAGGAGATGCTGGTAAAGGCTTTGCCGTTGTAGCAGAAGAAGTTCGCAAGCTATCGGAGCAAACAGCAGAATCAGCTACTAAAATTAATGTGCTCATCGAAAGAGTTCAATCTTATACATTAGAAGTAGTAAAAGCAGCGGAGTCTGGTGAAGATAATGTTGAGCGTGGTTTAGCTTCTATTGAGGCAGTGGGAGAACGCTTCGAGGAAATGGTTCAAGCAGTAGGAGAAATAGCAGGTCAAATTGAAGAAATGAATGCTTCAGCTGAACAAATGTCTGCCAACACGGAGGAAGTTTCCGCGTCTATGGAAGAAATGGCGGCTACTGCACATGCGGCCAGTGATTATGTGCATGAGGTAACAGATGCAACAGCGGAACAGTTGAAGACGGTAGCAGTAATGAACAATCAAACTGAAAAACTATCAGAAATGGCAAAACGTTTATATGAAGCCATTCAAAAATTTAAATATTAAATTAGAGAGGAGCTGTCTATTAATGACAGCTCCTCTCAGAGTGTTGAAAAACAAAACCATTCATACAATTTTTGTGAAAGGTCAAAATGGATTACCGCTCCATGCAGAGGATCGTCTGTCTCGCTATCCCACGAAAGTCAGGTATCCATCCACTCCACCTCATAAAAATGTTACCTTTTTAGCGAAGGCTTAATTGAAGGTGTTCACTACTCATTTTATGGAGAGGTGTGGTCAATCATCATTTCTCCCATTGAAAATAAGAGTCTATCCTTTCTCGAATTATACATTTGCTATTTTGTTCACAACGACTGTATGAAAGATAAGGAAAAGCCACTTTTACAGAATGGTTGATTGGAGTGGAGCCAGTGTCACTCCTAGGGGATTTAGTGATCTGACCCCAAAAATATAAACTTTTTTACGAAGCTTTTCGATACTCAA
>NZ_MDGU01000038.1:0-5735 GCF_001705465.1 Lysinibacillus sp. AR18-8 | reverse complement strand
GTCTCGTGGGCTCGGAGATGTGTATAAGAGACAGACTCTCACAGGGGGAAGCCCCCAACTACCATCGGCGCTAAAGAGCTTAACTTCCGTGTTCGGTATGGGAACGGGTGTGACCTCTTTGCCATCATCACTAGACTTTGTTATGTATCTTGTTTTGAAGTTGTTTACCTGTCCTTCAAGACAAGAATTATTGTATAACGTTTTCTAACATTGTGCAATACTTTTTTATAAAAAAAAAGAAATTATTACTTTTTAAAGATATTTTTGTTAAGTAAGAGAAAATATTGCCCTGCAAAATATTATAGCAATTGTTGGTTCAAAAGAAAACAATTATTTTATTTGGCCGATATTATTAGCTTATAATCTATTTCACTACAAGTGAAGAATATAGATAATCCTTCACTCGTCTTTTCGTTAAATATTTGAAAGCTCTATTTTTAATTTTACAATATCCTCAAGTGTAGTGGAAGGTCCAAAAGATATTCTAAAAAATTGGCGTGCCGCTTCCAAAGAGAACCCCATTGATAGAATAGCCTTTGTTCCCGATTCACTATGAATATCACATGCACTACCTGTAGAGATACAGATTCCCGCCTCATTTAACTTTAAAAGAACATATTGCCCCTCTACTTTTTCCATCATTACCCCACAAATATTAGGTAGTTGCTGTTTACACTCAACGAGCTGACATTTTTCAGGTAAATTATTTTCAAAATAATTTCTTAGCGTTTCATAATGTTGCAATTCATATTGATAGTTTTCAATTGCCGCGGCAAAGGCCACGATTGCAGGAGTATCTAATGTCCCCCCTCTAAGACCCCTCTCATGTGTCAAACCTGGTGTTAATGCAGGTACTCTGATTGCAGGGTTCAGATATATAGCACCACAGCCCTTTGGTCCGCCTATTTTATGAGCCGAGATGGTAATCGCATCTGCCCCTTGTGGTATAGCTAGTTTGCCAAATGATTGTACACAATCAACATGACAGAATATATTTGATTTTCTTGCCATCTTTACGATTTTCTCTACAGGCTGGATTGAACCAATTTCAGAATTGACATGTTGAATGGTAATCAAAGCAGTCTCTTCCCGGATTGCTTGTTGCAATTGCCCCAGATCAACACAACCATCCTTCTGCAAAGGTAATTTTGTTACAGTAAAGCCCTTTTTCTCAAGTGTATTCAAAGCCGCATGCACTGACGTATGCTCAGCTTGAGATGAAATAATGTGTTTTCCTTTTTTTGAGGCTAGCGCTAACGACAAGATGGCTATGAGATTTCCTTCTGTTCCACTACCCGTAAAAATTACGCCATCACTAGTTACACCTAGGGCTTGGGCTACAACCTCCCTTGATTGCTGGACAAAATAAAAAGCTTGTCCCCCTAAATCATGCAAACTCGCACTATTTCCATAATACCGTTGTGCCACCTCTACATATGCCTCAAGAGATTCCCTCATCATAGGTGATGTTGCAGCATAATCCATATAAATCATCGTCTTCTTCCTCTCTTGTTCATCAGGTCTTGTTTTCTTTTATATTTTATGTAAAGATAAGTGTCAAGACAACTGTAAAGAAGGTATAACAATGGATGTAAAGACAGACGTCCTTATAATTGGTAGTGGTATTGCTGCACTTCAGGCTGCTTTAGTGCTTGAAAAACATTTTCAAATACAAATTGTTACAAAATCATCTATATATATGAGTAGTTCTTATCGTGCACAAGGTGGGATTGCTGCTGTTACCAGTGAGGAGGATCATATTCAACATCATATTGCTGATACATTGAAAGCTGGAGAGTATCATCATGAGAAAAGGCATGTTAAAACACTTATAAAAGATGGCACTGAGATTATGCAAAACTATCTAAAGGATGGCCTCCCTGTTGATCGGCAGGTCGATGGAAAACCTGCTCTAGGACTTGAAGGAGCACATAGTCATCATCGTATTCTACATGCAGGTGGTGATCGTACTGGTCAGATTTTCATAGATTACTTGCTTCATAAACTTTCGCCCAAAACAAAGATCAATTGCTATGAAATGGCTTATGAGCTTTTACGGAATACAGATGGTGACTGTGTAGGAGTGCTAACTAAAGGAGAAAAAGGTACAAAACGTTATTTGGCTCATCATGTTATTTTAGCGACAGGTGGCGCAGGTGCCCTTTATTCAAGTACATCTAATTTTCCAACTAATACAGGGGATGGGATCGCATTAGCATTTCGAGCAGGCGCTGCCATTAGTGATATGGAATTTATGCAATTTCACCCGAGTCTTCTGTGGTGTAAAAATGAAGCAAAGGGATTAGTTTCTGAAGCTGTCAGAGGGGCTGGTGGTATTTTTGTTAATGCCCAGCATCAGCCCATTATGACAGGTTTACATGCTCAACTTGACCTAGCACCAAGACATATTACTGCACTTGCCCTATTTACAAAACGTGCAGCGGGTGAAGAAACGTTTATTGATATCACTAACATTCAAGACTTTGAAGCAAAGTTTCCAACAATTGCTCAGCTGTGCCATGTTCATCACGTTCATTTACAAGATGGTCTAATCCCCGTGGCTCCAGGAAGTCATTTCTTGATGGGTGGTGTTATTGCTGATGACAAAGGAAGAACTACTATACCGAACTTATATGCAGTCGGTGAGGTTGCCTGTACAGGCGTACATGGTGCGAATCGTTTAGCAAGTAACTCCCTATTGGAAGGTATTACATTTGGTCAAAAAATGGCGCAGTTCATTATTCAAAAAGGGTGTCATCAAAAAAACTTTTTACTGGAAAAGCATCAATGTCCTGATAAAATGCCACCTTTATTTAGCAAACCCCAATTACAGCAACACATGATGCAGTTCCTAGGTATTGTTAGAAATATTGATGACTTGCAGCATTTTGTAAAGCAACTACCCTCCTTGCAATCACTTATTCAAGTTAATTTAAAGGGTCTAGAACTAGCTGAGTTGGAATTATTTATGATGCATGTAGTCGCCACATTAATGGCACATGCAGCAATTACTCGAACGGAAACAAGAGGAGCTCATATTCGGAAGGATAAATCCGAAATGAAATCACAATGGGCAAGTCGATGGATTATTTTTTCGCAAGGACAAATGAAAGTGAGGAACTCATTGTATGAATATCATCAAACTTGAGGAAATGCTCAAGCAATTTTTTAATGAGGATTTAGGAGATGGAGATTTATCGAGTGAATTTATCTTTTCAGCCGAACAACAGGGAGCTTTTTCTTTTTACGCGAAAGAAAGCGGAATTTTTTGTGGGGCTAACATTATTGAGCATGGCTTTCTCTTACTCGATCGATCAATCGAAGTCAATCTTCATACAAAAGATGGAGAGATGGTGAAGTCAGGTGATGTACTCGCTGTGATTAAAGGTCCCTTACAAAAATTATTAATCGGTGAGCGTGTCATTTTAAATCTTATTCAACGTATGTCTGCTATTGCAACGGCTGCCCATCTTGCCGTTCAAGAAACAGTAGGTACTCACGCAAAAATATGTGATACGCGTAAAACACTACCTGGACTGCGTATGTTAGATAAATATGCTGTTCGAATTGGTGGTGCTTTTAATCATCGTAATGGCCTGTACGACGCAATTATGCTAAAGGACAATCATATTGCCTTTGCTGGTAGCATTACAAAGGCAGTTCAGACCGCTAGAGCGAAAGTCGGTCATACCGTAAAAATTGAAGTTGAAATTGAATCAAAAGAACAATTAGAAGAAGCTATCAACGCAGGAGCAGATATTATTATGTTTGATAACCGTAGCCCAGAAGAAATCCGTGCATGGCTTCCCATTGTTCCTCCCACTATTGCGACTGAAGCATCTGGGGGCATCACACTTGAAAATTTAAAGGCTTATGCCCAAACGGGTATTCAATGGATTTCACTTGGCTCCTTAACACATTCAGTTAAAGCTTTTGATATTAGTGCACTCGTTCAAATGAAAGGAGATCATTCCCTTGTCCATCACTAGTTTATTACAACAGACGACATTACTCCCAGAGCATTATCGGGCACTATCTGTAAAGGAAATGGAATCTCGTATTTTATCAATAAAGAAAAAATTAGGTCCTAAATTATTTATTCCTGGCCACCATTATCAAAAAGATGAAGTCATTCAATTTGCAAATGCAACTGGAGATTCTTTACAGTTAGCTCAATTATCCGCAGCAAATAAGGAAGCTGAACACATCGTATTTTGCGGTGTACATTTTATGGCAGAAACTGCTGATATGCTGACAACGAAACAGCAACATGTCTATTTACCAGATATGCGCGCTGGTTGTTCAATGGCTGATATGGCTGATATTTATCAAACTGAACAAGCATGGCCAATTCTTCAAGAACTCTTTGGTGATACGATTATTCCTCTAACCTATGTTAACTCAACTGCGGCTATTAAAGCCTTTACTGGAAGACATGGTGGTGCTTGTGTCACTTCATCGAATGCAAAGGAACTTGTTCAATGGGCTTTTACCCAAAAACAGCGTATCTTCTTTTTACCTGACCAACATTTAGGAAGAAATACTGCCTATGATTTAGGTATACCTCTTGAAAATATGGCTGTTTGGAATCCACATAAGAACTTGCTCGAAACAAAAGAGCCACTTGAAAATATCCAGGTTATTCTTTGGAAGGGTCACTGCTCTGTGCACGAAGGTTTTACTGTTCAACATACAGAGGTTATTCGCAAAGAACACCCGACTATGAGGATAATTGTTCACCCTGAGTGCAGCCGTGAAGTGGTTGCAGCGGCTGATGATGCAGGCTCAACAAAATACATTATTGATACAATCAATCGAGCTCCAAGCGGATCTGCATGGGCAATTGGAACAGAAATGAACCTTGTCAATCGCATTATTAAGCAGCATCCTGATAAACATATTGTCTCCTTAAACGAAAACTTTTGTCCTTGTTTAACAATGAATCGAATTGACCTTCCACATTTGTTATGGAGCTTAGAAAGTATTGAGCAAGGTCAACCTCATAACCGTATACAAGTAGATGAACATACTACCGCTGAAGCACTTAGTTCACTTGAAAGAATGCTAGCCAGAGGATAAATAGTTAAAACTTTTTAAACAGAAAGGTTGAAGATATAACCTTTCTGTTTTTGTTGACATAACGCCTACTTCTAATAGTGCTAATGGCTTCCATTTGCGCCCCGCTTTGCTATAATTGACACGACTTTATGCTCCATGATACTGTCAATTTGGAGGTGATACTAAATGGCTTTTCAATCGAAAAATATCTTTATCAATTTACCAGTACAAGATCTAAACAAATCGATCAGTTTTTTTAAGGAATTAGGTTTTGAGTTCAATCAACAATTCAGTGATGAAACAACAGCCTCAATGATTATTAGTGAAAATATCTTCGTATTAATAATGGTTGAAGAACGATTTAAAGGATTTAGTAAGAAAGAAGTTACAGATACTACTACTTCTGCAGAAGCAATCTTATGTCTTTCTGCTGAAAATCGTGAACAAGTAGATCAATTAGTGAATAAGGCTCTTGCCTCTGGTGGTAAACCTTATAGTGAACCACAAGATCACGGATTTATGTATGGTTGGGGTTTTCAAGATGTAGATGGGCACATCTGGGAAGTAGTTTATATGGATGAAAATGCATTGAAACAAGAGTAAATTTTGTATCTATGAATATCAAAAAACAGTAGATGCAATAGCATCTACTGTTTTTAGTATGACCCGTACGGGAT
>NZ_MDGU01000037.1:0-13319 GCF_001705465.1 Lysinibacillus sp. AR18-8 | reverse complement strand
AGCATGACAACTACATTGACTTGTTATTGATTTAGGGTGAAGCGAGACCGTGACCACCGAGATCTACACGCGTAAGATCGTCGGCAGCGTCAGATGTGTATAAGAGACAGATTTAAAGAAACTGGCTACATGGACGTGGCAAGTAGCTTAAGAGAGCAACTATGCTCGAAGAGTATGTTGGATTTGGTAATCTATTACCAAATATCAGGACGACATAGGAAGAAAAATGATAAAAGCCCTCGAGAGTGAACTTCTCGAGGGCTTTTGTCTACAGTCTGAACTGAGTCCGGTAGAATACCGAACTCAGTTTACCCAAGCTGCCTAAACGAAATAACCGTGTCTAACTTATAGGGGTCACTTCACTTTGATGGGGTATTTCATTGTTATACTAAACTTCGCTGTTCATAGACGATCTATTTATTTTCTATCTCTTATTTCTTCTAGTATTTCTATTATGCGATTGTTTTGCCTTTCAATCGATTTTAACTTTCTCTCTATTATGCTTGAAGAGAAAAACACAATTAGTACAATTGCTATTCCAATTAGTAAATCCATTTTACTTCCCCCACTGTTTATTTATGTAATTTCACTTCATCCTACATAGATTTCAAAAGAAAAAGATGGCTCTATACGGAGGCCATCTTTAAGTAAAGTATCCATGGTTGCGTACTAATTAATGCTAAACAACGATGAATTAACGGATTCGAGCCTTGCGGAAGCCGTCGAATATACTGATTGCTGCAGATACAACAAATATAATAATTATGCCGCCAATTAGCCATATTTCAAATTGCTTAGTAGATGTGGTAAATAAATTACTCATGTACGCGATACTTTCTTGGTTCATTAAATTCGGATTACTTACTATCACAATGAATACAACGGTTGCGAAAAGCTCCACAATTGTATTAAAGATTGCCACCTTTTTCGTCCATTGCCCTTTCAGTAGTTTGTAGAGAGCTAACCCAATTTCGAGAGCAATGACAACGATCACAATGGGCGAATAATGAAGTAAAACATCCTGATTTAAAGCTGGCATTACGAATTCGAGACCCTCTCCACCATCTTCATATATACCTAAAAGATGATTTGCATAAAAATAAAAAGTTGCCCAAATGGCTGTCCACATTAAATAGCCAAATACTTCAAGCTTGGTAATTGCCTTTTTCTTAGGAATATAAATGACGGTTTTCAGATCTTCGGGAGTCCATTTTTTAAGACTTGCTGATAATGGATGCTGCTCTTTTCCTTTATCAGTACGTTCCAAAATGACGAATACGACCGTTAGCCAGAAAAAGACATGTATGCCTACTTCAATGATTCTCCATATTCCTTCACCCATCATATTGAGGACAGCATTCATAACCGCCTCTTCCCCACCAAAACTAATAAAATATTCAGCAATCATTGAGATTACCGCAATGACAGCGGCAATGGGAATAATCATTTTTAGTAACGAAAGGTATACATCAAAATAGCGAGGGCCGATTAAATGCATTGGTTGATCACGATAACCGCTCGCTAACGCCGCTGGATTCCCTAACTTTTCCAGTACTTCCTTTACATCGTGCTCATTGTAATCATCAGGCAGCATATCCCCAATGGTTGATCGTAACTCAAGTGCAATATCCTCACGATTTTTTTCAGGCAGCCTCCGCGTGACTTCTTGAATATAAATTTCAGTCAGATTCATCTTTATCCTCATCTCCTTTTAGTAACTCATAAAGTTCTTTTGAATTATTAATCCATTCTCGTTTCAATTGCAAAAAGACGTCTAATCCATATTCACTTAATACATAATACTTGCGGGGTCTACTCTCAGAGGTTTCCCAGCTACTTGTCACTAACTCTTGTTTTTCTAAACGGCGAAGCAATGGATATAATGTACTTTGATCGATGTTAATGCCAGAATCTTCTAATAATTGAACAAGTGAATATCCATACTGCGGTGTTCGTAATTGACTTAAAACGGCTAATGTCAGTGTTCCTCTCCTAAGTTCTGTCATTAATGAATTCAGTAACGTACTCATTCACTCACCTCAATTTCACTTACTATATGACATACACTGTATAACTTATACTATGTATCGTACACTATTGTTGTTACAACAACAAGCAATTTTATTGTCCTTTATAGAAAAATTAGCTGTTTTCAGGAGTCTTAGTCCTTTTTCAGCTGCTTGGTTTCTAACAATTAAATCGGAAAGGCAAAATTTATAGCAACAACCTTCTGTTAATTAAAGGTCCAATCACTGTATTATCGTCAAATTACCAATACATAACATTTCAGACATTAGTCTGAAGACAATCATTGATGTTAGACGTTATATTGTATTTATACTTTTTAACGATAAAAGTATGAGGAAAAATCCTAGACAACCATTACGTATAGAAAAAAATTACTACTAAAACGTTCAAGTATCTTAATTTATAAAAACTATACGTAATGTGTTTGTTAGATTTGTACTTGAAAAATTACCAACTGGTAGAACATCTTGTACAACGTAGCGTACAGTGATGTTTTTTTTATGCGTTTTTGCTATGAGCAAAAACTGTATGTTCAGACCGATTAACTATTTATTAATAAGGAAATACAAATGTGTCGAGGTGACTTCTATGAAGGAGAAAATGCATTTTACAATTTTAAGTAACGATTCAACTGACGGAGATGGAGGTTACGGAGTAGGTACCCTTGATCTAAATAATGTAACGTCAATTATTATAGATTGTGAAAAAGAGCACGTGTTTATAGATTTAGAAGCCTTACACGGACGAAGTAAAATTGAAAAAAAAGTTCGTTTTTCACCTGATCTAGCTCATGCTAGTAGCGATTATTATCGTTATTGGATAGTTTGGGTAGCGATTCAGGTTAATCAAAATGGCCCCTATTATGCGGGATGTACCGCAAGTGAAGTACGGGTATCAAAAGAAGAACGTCGTATTAAGCTTGGCTATAAATCTTTGCCAGAGCAGGTAAATTTTTTAGATAAGGCACTGAAAGGGAAATTTCTCTTGCAGCATATGGATCGTCATTCAAAAAAGCTACTTTTTCAGTTTTTATCTGAATTTAATGAAGCGTATTGGAAACACTCACCCGAAGAATTAAAACACCAGTTGTCTGTATAGGAGGATTTATAATGGCATTTGTAATTACAGAATTATGCAGGGATGAAAAAGCGGCTGTCTGTTTGGATGTCTGTCCAGTAAATTGCATTGTTATGACAGATACCCAATATGTAATTGATCCAGATCTTTGCATTGATTGTGGAGCTTGTGAATTAGTTTGTCCAGTAGAAGCGATTTATTTTGAGGATGATTTGCCTTCTGAATATCAGTCAGCAACCCTTCTAGCACGAAATCATTTTCGAAATTAGCATTGTCTTTATCCATATAGATTGATTAGAAGCGAGAACAAGTCGATTTCCTATACAATAAGAAATCGACTTGTTCGTATGGCTTATTTGATAATGACGAATTTAGCCTAACTGGCGTTTAAATTGTTTAATGGCGAAAAAATATGCGATGACCATGATGCCGATGCACCACATAAGAGCGGGCCAGATATCATTACTAACAGAGCCTTCATATAAGAGGGCGCGAATTGCATTGACGATTGAGGTAACGGGCTGGTTCTCAGCAAACGCACGGATAATTTTAGGCATGGTTTCCGTGGGAACAAAGGCCGAACTGATAAAGGGTAGGAAAATCAGCGGGTACGAATAGGCTGTTGCCCCCTCCATAGACCCTGCTGCTAATCCAGGAATGACTGCCAACCATGTCAGTGCTAGCGTAAACAGCCCTAGTATGCCAGCTACCGCAAACCAATCCAAGAGATCCGTACTAGAACGGAAACCCATCAAGAACGCAACAAGGATAACGACTACAACAGTAAGTGCGTTGGAAATAAGCGAGGCCAACACGTGAGCCCACAATACAGACGACCGCTTGATGGGCATGGTGATAAAACGTGCCATCAGCCCACTCTTTCTATCTGTAAACAGCCGTGCGGAAGTGTAAGCGCAGCCCGATGCAATGGCCATCAATAAGATTCCTGGCAATAAATAATTGACGTAGTTGGCTGTACCTGTCTCTATTGCACCACCAAATACGTAAACAAATAGTAGCATCATCATAATTGGCGTAATCGCCACCGTAATTATTGTATCTGGGCTGCGCATAATGTTACGCATTAAACGCCCTAGCAATACCCATGTTTTACTCTTCATTTAAATCCTCCTTTTTGCCAATGATGGCGAGGAAAATGTCCTCAAGTGTTGGCTGCTTCTCAATGTACTCTACTTTCGCAGGTGGGAACATCTCTTTAAGTTCTAGAAGGGTGCCTGTCGTTATAATTTTTCCTTCATGTAGGATGGCAATACGATCCGCCAGTTGTTCGGCTTCCTCCAGGTACTGGGTCGTTAGCAAGATGGTCGTGCCACCATCCGCAAGCTCCTTGACTGTTTCCCAGACTTCCATTCGTGCTTCAGGATCAAGCCCTGTCGTTGGTTCGTCTAGAAATATAACTGCTGGCGTCCCAATCATGCTCATGGCAATGTCAAGTCGGCGCCGCATCCCGCCAGAGAAATTGTCGGCCCGACGATTGCCTGCATCTTTCAGGCTGAATCTTGCGAGTAGATTGTCTGCGGTTTGAGCGGGATTGGAAACCCCTCGCAACTTGGCAATCATGATCAGATTTTCCCGCCCTGTGAGCATACCGTCTAAAGTGGCGAACTGCCCTGTTAGGCTGATGCTCTGACGAACATGATCTGGTTGGTGCTGGATATCAAAACCGCAAATCCCTACTTTGCCACCATCAGATTTCATCAATGTGGAGAGAATATTGATTATCGTCGTTTTCCCTGCTCCATTTGAGCCTAACAATGCGAAAATTTCGCCACGCCGCACCTCAAAATCCACGCCCTTTAAAACTTCCTTTTCTTTAAAAGATTTTTTTAACCCTTTTACAGAAATCGTATCTTTGCTCATCCTTTTTCCTCCCTTTTTAAAAATCTCTTTGCAGAGTTAGATTACCCTTCCTTAACTACTTAGTCTGACTGATAATCTGTATAACTTAGTACCTTTTGAAATTAAAACTGAATAGCGAAGGCCAATGAACAAGTAGCTATTCAGTCGGTATTACTGACCCATTTATTTTTTTCCTAATCGATTCAAAATGCTTTGATTTAAATCTTCACGATACTTGGCGATATAGGTTTTTGCGTTTGCCACTAGCTCATCAGCAAAAGACGCTACATCTTCGCCAGTGATTTCCAGCACCTTCCTGCCTTCTGCTGCCCCAGCCTCGAACAACTCGATCAATTCATATTGCATATGCAGCATATCCATCCCATTACCCACTGTGAAATTCCACATGTAGTTTTGAATTTTTTTAAACACAAATTGGTAATCCTCTGGTAGTTGTTCGACCCGTGCCATCATCATCTTGTACTCTTTTTTATCACCCATCATTTTTTTGAACAATTCGATCACGTTATTTTCCTCCTTTGTATTATCAAGCTAAAGTTCAGACGCATTATCATATGAAACTAAAAAGACTTTAGAGCATTGATTTTTGACGAGATAAAATCCCACTTTTCCCAAAATAATTTTAGTTCGTCACGTCCAGCCTCATTAAGTGAGTAAAACTTGCGGGGCGGTCCCATATCTGATGGTTTCTTTTGAATATTCACCAGTTTTTTTTTCTCTAAACGCACGAGGATGGTGTAGACCGTCCCTTCCACGACCTCAGTGAACCCTAACTCGTTCAGGCGTCGGGTAATTTCGTATCCATAGGTTTCATGACGGCTAATGATTTCCAGTACGCAGCCTTCCAGGGACCCCTTCAGCATCTCCGTTAAATTTTCCATATGCAGAACCACCTCTATTTGCTTTACTATTCTGTACAACTTAGTACTTAGGTAAAATTTTTTCGCTTTCGAGAAGCTATTAAGTATTACTTATTACAACTACATAGTAACACCGAGTAGTTTGGATGTCAATTACTTTTCTTATAAATTTTTTGATGCCTCTACTCAAGAAAGAAAAAAAGAGCTGCCTACGCAACTCCATGTTCCTTCATTAAGTTTTCACAATCTTATCAGGCGACTGACAATAGGTATCGAGTTGACCATTACTAACAAAAAGCTTTCGTTCGATTATTTTATCGCATGTAATTGTAGATATTGGGAATTTAACTGTCTTAACCTTTTTAACTATTTACCTTCCTCATAGGCAAAGATGGTGTGATATATAGGACACCATCTTCTATTTTTCATGCTACTTAACGATTGCTAAAATATCCTTTGGCTCATAAAAAACGTAATCTGCCTCCTCAAAGCCAATGGTGGATTTGGTTCCCCAATGGGCAAGGGCAAATTTGGTGCCTGCTTGCTTTGCGCATTGGAAATCATAGATAGAATCACCAATATAGATGGCCTCTTCTGGTGCTACCTGTAATGCGTCCAGACATTTTAACAGCGGCTCTGGGTGTGGTTTATGCTTTTCCGTATCACTGGCACTTACAATATGTTGGAAATACTCGCTTAACCCAAACGGCTCAAATTCATCCACTACCTCTTGCGCTGTTTTAGAAGTGACAATCCCTAATTGTAGTGGCTTTGTTGCAAGGTGCTGAATAACTTCCTCTAGACTTTCGAAAACAGCCACTTCATGTGAAAAATCCAGCACAGCCGCAGACCATTTCTGATGTACAGCCTCTACATCATCCACGTTAAGCCTCTGCAATGCATCTTTTCCTGGGATGCCTAAAGCAAATCGTAATGCCTCAAAGGGATAGTCCTGTTTTGTTTCTTCTCGTAAGGTTCTTTGCAAAGACTGTAAAATCGCTTGCTCCGTATCCAAAATCGTTCCATCTACATCAAATATAATCGCTCTTAACATGTATAACCCTCCTAGTTAAAGCACGTTATTTATATATGTGCATAATTGCTGATACAATTCCTCTTCATAATCCTTCTGGCCTCTTATAAATTTCTCCTTTAAATTATAAAAACATATTTCAAGATATTCCTGATTATGATGCTGTTGAAAGGGTCTCCTATCCTTTACTGGGCCCAAACCCTTAAAGTAGTTATTCTTTTTTTCGTAGGTTCGAATTTGATAACCCCGCTTCTTCATTTCATCCATGACTTTTTCTGTATACAAATACAAATCTTCTTTTGGGTATTCGTATATATAATTAATCAGTATATGCTGATCCTCTTTCGCAAATATGCTATTTAGCTCTCTCCACTGCGACAGTAGTTGTCCTTTTGGTAGATACGCAATTAAATCTATATGCCATAACCTCATGTGCCTTCTCCTTTCTATTAATCAACCATTAATGTAAAATATTACTTACTATGATACTAAACTGACGGAGGGATAGTATGGAAATAAAAACTGCAACGCTCGATGAAATTCCACAAATTGAGCGTTTATACCAAGAGCTTTTTTTAGAGATGTCGATTCTTCAACCTAAATATATCAAACCTGCCAAACAAGATGCCAACTTTATCAGGTTTACGATCATTGAGGATGATTCAGATATTTTAATCGCAACATTCGAGAACGAAGTAGTAGGCTTTTTGCTTATTAAAGAAACGACGACCCCACCCTATACTTGCTTGGTTGAGCACAAATATGCTTTTATTGTGGATGTGATTGTTGGCAAGCATTACCAAAACAAAGGAATTGGGTCTGCTTTATTAGATGAAGCGAAAAAATGGGCAGCCTATCGTCACTTGGACTATCTGGAGTTAAATGTATTGACTGAAAATAAAGGCGCTAAATCCTTATATGAAAAACACGGATTCAAGGATACGAACCAAACGATGCGCTTAGAATTTTAAGTATGTGATGGGAAAGAAGGGATTTCAATGAAAGAAATGAAAACCGTACACAAGAAAGCCAACCTCATAGTGCCTGTCTTTATTGGCATGGGGTTAGGTGCGTTTATCGGTTTACTTGCCTATGTAAAAGACTGGCTATAAAAAAAGAGACAAAGCCCCTCAAACTGCTTTGTCTCTTTTTCAACACTATATTAGTTTACTTTCTTTCAGTAAATCATAAATGATTGTATCCTTTGTTTTATGAATACCCAATTTACCGATTTGCTTTAAGATAAATGGTGCATCAATATCTGTTAGTTTTTTACCATCCAGTAAACGTGCCGTTGATGCTAATAATGTGCGAACATCAAAGGCAGACGCAAACACCTCTGGCACACCTCGGTCAATCGTTAATAGTTGATAGACTGCCTCCATCGCCGTTCTTACGGAATATTCAGTAGTAAAGACTGTATCTTTTGCTGTTTCGCTGAAGTTGCCAATAAAGGCTAAATTAGCTGATCCTTCTGGCACAACAAGTGGACGATCACCCATTGCTCTTGGCATGAAATAAGAAGTGATGTAAGGCATATAGCATGGAATCGTATTGCAAGAATTTTGTGCAATGTCTGGAATTTCATCCACTGGTACACCCATATGGTATAACCACTCTTGTGCAATCTCAATACCTGTACATTCCGTAATACTTTTTTTAATAAAATCACCTGGCTTGTTTGATAGTAAGCCATAAATCCAAACAACTAATTGGTCCTTTGGTTGATTTTTAAAGTGAGGTTGTCGGTTCAATGTATAGCTTAGCATCCAATTAGAATCGGTAGCTGTGACAATCCCTCCTGTTACGACCTTACCAGCGTATGGGTCCCTTTTACTGATTTTTTCAATATATGGAGCCACACGATCATCTAATGTTGTAAGGGTAGCTGAAACAAACCAGCTTTCCTCTGGCAGATTATCGCAGAACTTCTCTGGTCGACCAAACTCTTCACCTTGGGCAGCGATATTTTTCCACAGGGACCAGCTGCCACCTAAATCTTTATTGATAGGGGCTGGGGTATTATTATCCCCGTATGTTGTACTTTCTGTAATACTACCATTTGTCACAAACACTAACTCATTTTCTGTTAGTTCAATATTCTTTTTCACACCATCTTTTCGTAACACCAATGTATGAGCTACTTTTTTGTCTCCTACCTTATCAACTAAAACATTTTCTACAACCGTATTATATTGGAAATCAACATCATGACTTTCTAAGTATTTAATCATTGGCAGCACGAGCGATTCATACTGATTATACTTTGTAAATTTTAAGGCCGATAAATCTGGTAATCCGCCAATATGATGAATGAAACGCATAATATAACGACGCATCTCCATCGCAGAATGCCATTTTTCAAACGCAAACATTGTGGACCAATAGAGCCAAAAATTCGATTCAAAAAATTCATCTGAGAAAACATCTGTGATTTTTTTATCCTCTAATTTTTCCTCAGGCGTAAAGAATAATTTAATCATTTCTTCTGAGGATTTGTCTGATAAAGTGAACTTGCCATCATCCTCAAGTCTTTGGCCTCTATCCTTCATTAATCGACATTTTGAATAATTAGGATCCTCTTTATTAAGCCAGTAAAATTCATCTAAAACGGAAGCATTTTCTACTTCTAACGAAGGAATGGAACGGAATAAATCCCATAAGCATTCAAAATGATCTTCCATTTCTCGTCCACCGCGAATAATAAACCCTCTCGTCGGATTAAGTATGCCATCTAGACTTCCTCCTGAAATATCTAACTCTTCAAGAATATGAATGTTCTCACCCTTCATTTGGCCATCACGAATTAAAAAACATGCTGCTGACAGTGAGGCTAGTCCCGAGCCAATTAGATAAGCAGACTTTTTATCGACTCCCTCAGGTTTTTTAGGACGTGCGAAAGCTTCATAGTTACCATTGCTGTAATACATATTACCGCCTCCTAATTTATTATTCTAATATAGAATAACACAGGTTATCGACAAAATGGTAAAATGAGCTAATAATTAACAAAAAATTCAAATCCACTAATTGTGCGTTAATTTATCTTCCCTTCTCATTGGACAAAGCAAGTGCTTGTATTTTTATAAAAGAGAACCATACAGTAAATAATCGTAATAACCCCCTTAACGCCTGCCTTAAAAAGGAAAAACCAATTCAATAAGTTACTTTTAGCTTTGCATAATTATTATCTCAATAAATCTTTTTTAACCTTCATTCCCTTTTTGATGTTTAGCCAATTTCTCGTTACCTCGTTTAAAATTCCCCGTAATTTTAGCTAACAATAGCTGGACTTCCTTTATCTGCCCCTCCACCTGCTTAATTTTTGCTAGTAGACGCTCAGCCTCTTTCTCCTTGACGATTTTAATTTGCTTGCCTTCATAATAAATAACGACAGTCCCCTTTTTTGTCGTTTGATATGAGAATGGTTCCTTGTTTAGTCTATTACGTTTATCGATTTCACTCACAGCTTCATCCCCGATTTCTTAATAATTAGATTCAATAATAAATGAATCTTAGCTTACAACTTTTTCTAATATGTTATTATTAACATATATTATATAAATATGGTATTTCTAGTAACACTTCCAGCATAGTGATAAGGAGAGAGGTATTTATATGGAATGGACGAATGTTCAAACACTAATTTGGTTGTTTCCTATTTTATTTATTATTCATGATTTTGAAGAAATTATTATGGTAGAGAAATGGTTACATCATAATCGTCATAAGCTGTATGAAAGATTACCCCAAAAAATAGCCGATAAAGTGGTGAAACAATTTTCAATGAGCACCGCACAATTTGCGGTTGCTGTCTTATTTATCTTCTTGTTTGTCAGTCTCTCTACCATTCTGGCTAACTACTATTTTCTAAATGGAGTCACTTTTACTATCTATTTTTTCACAGCTGTTACACTTGTTTTCTTTATCCATGCTTTTACCCATATTGGACAATCGCTCTTATTTCGTTCTGTTACACCAGGAGCTATAACATCAGCCATCATCATTATTCCCTATAGCATTATTTTATTTAAATCTTTGTTTACTAGTGGCATCCTTACTTGGCATATCGTTTTGATAAGCCTGCCTTTTGGCATACTATTTTTTCCCATTGTCTTTACTGCGCATTGGATAGGTAAAAGAGTGATATAGATATATGTTCATGAAAAGATAGAAAGGAGGCAGGAGAATGGCAAAAACTCCGATTTATTTAAAATTAATGATTGGTATTGGGATGGTTATTATCCTAGCTTCGTTATACTTTTTAAAAGACCAGCCTTATTATTTATGGGTTAGGTGGACAGGTAATATTTTATTGATCGTAGGCATTGTATGGATGCCGTTCACTAAAGAAACCAATAAAAAACATGTAAATTCTTAGCAGGAGTAAATCTTCTGCTTTTTTTGCGGTAAATTTACCTACGATTATAATAAAAGTGATAAAATCAGATAAAAAAAGAAGGTCTTTGTATGTTAGAAAAACTAAATGTATTTCTCCAAAAATACATTGCGATCCTGACACCATTAAGTTTAATTGTAGGTGTATTCTTAGAAAGTATTGGACATCATTTATTATTCCTCGTCTCCTGGCTATTTGCCTTCATGACATTCTCAGGAAGCTTACATATGAAATTTAAAGATGTAAAAATTTTCATGAAGCATCCAGTTCTCATTTTATTCTCCATCCTTTTTCTTCATCTCTTGATGCCTTTATGGGCTTATTTCTTATCCACTGTTTTGTTTGATGACCATTTGTTGACTGTTGGTTTTGTCTTAGCAGTTGCACTTCCAACAGGTGTAACGAGTGTTATTTGGATCAATATTTGCAAAGGGAACTTACCGTTAGGCTTATCAATTATTTTAATTGATACGCTCCTTTCACCCATCATCCTCCCCTTCATCCTCTATATCGTTTCGGGTGAAAAAATTGAGTTGGATGTGGCATCCCTGATTCTGAATTTACTATGGATGATTGTCTTACCCACGATTTTAGGTATCTTAGTGAATGAACTTTCGAAAGGAGCCATCCCCCAAAAAATCGGTAAGAAACTTGCTCCTTTTTCAAAGCTATGTTTATTTGCTGTCATACTGATTAATAGCAGTGCCATTGCTCCCTACTTAAAGGATATCAACATGCATCTCTTCTTCGTGGTGCTTTTAGTGTTCTTGCTTGCAGTATCAGGCTACCTATTTGCTTACCTCATTGGTCGATATCTGTTAAAAGACGGTCCACAAATGGCAACCTTTGTTTTTACTAGTGGCATGAGAAATATTGCAGTCGGTGTCATCGTGGCCACAACGTACTTTCCAGGTAAAGTCGCCATGCCTGTTGTGTTCGGTATGCTGTTTCAACAGGTACTAGCCTCCGTTTTTAGTAAGATGGTGAATCCTTTGTATAAACCAGATAAGAGCACCGTATAGACGGTGTTCTTATTTTAGGTTTGCACTTATACTAAATAGGAGAAGCTTTTATTTATATTTGAAGGGTGTGCTAATATGTCATACAATTTCCAACTTATATCACCAAAAATATCCCCGAATCTTGACAAAGCAAATTTTCAGGATATTTTTTATGAGGAGGAACCCTATTTAACAAATTGCAAGATTACGGATACGGTCATTGCTCACGAGGATATTGAACGATTAATCGTCTCTAATGTTATCTTTAAAAATGTCACATTCATCGATTGTACCTTTCAAAAAATTGATTTAACGGACGTCATTTTTGAAAACTGTGATTTATCTAACACTAACTTAAGTGAAGGCATCATTCATAGAGTGGCCTTCAAAAACTGTAAATTATTAGGGTTGAATTTATCTGAAGCAAACCTCGGCAATGTTTCATTTGAAAATTGCCTTGCAAACTTATGTAATTTCCCCGAAGTGCGCTTTAAACAAGTGCTATTTGATAGCACCTCCCTGCAAGGTGCGAATTTTTATGATTGTTTACTTAATAAGGTGGCGTTTCAAGAAAGTGATCTAAATGATGTTGATTTCTCCCAAACTTCCTTAAAAGGAATAGACATCAGTACATGTAAATTTAAAAGACTTCAAGTAACTCCAGAAAGTTTAAATGGGTGTGAAGTCTCTACTGAACAAGCGATAGGTTTTGCTTCATTACTAGGATTGAAGGTTAAATACTAGCTTAAGGGCTTAACAATTCAAGAAAAAAATAAAGCGCTTATCCTTATGCTCGGATAGCGCTCATTTTTTACAATTTGTTAATCTGCTATTTTATCGTCTTTTAGAATTCTATCATCCTAATTTGCGGGGCTATCCTTCACTTTAAGCGTTCTATCCGCTACTTTTTCAGTTTTATCCTCCACTTTTAGAATTCTATCCTGCTATTTGAGGGTTATCCTCCACTTTAAGCGTTCTATCCGCTACTTTTTTAGTTTTATCCTCCACTTTTAGAATTCTATCAGTCAAGTCCTAATTAT
>NZ_MDGU01000036.1:0-4060 GCF_001705465.1 Lysinibacillus sp. AR18-8 | reverse complement strand
TCATTGCCTTTTATGTAACGTAAGGCTGCTTGTAGTTTTTCTTCCGATGTAAATTTAGCCATATAAAAACTGCTCCTCCAAATGTTAGATGTGTCTAACATTTGGGGAGCAGTTCAATACAGTGGGGTTTTCACATAAGATCATCAGCTTATTCTAAATATAGTCCTACAACAACGGTTGGTATCGGTACTGCAACTGTAAATGGTGTTATGATTAATTCGCCGTATTCAAATCACACAGCAGCACCAGATTATAATTTCCATGGTAGTTTGAAAAATTATCAAATTATGTTAACAGGCAAAAGCCAACCTCTTAAAGCCAACGATATTGTAACTCTATTCTTTAGAGCACATTCATCTAACGGTGCAAATAGTAGTGCTACTTCGGTTGACCTGAAATGTAGAGTATCATAAACTTTCCATATAGGGGGTTAAATAGATGGCTCTTAGATGGAATAAGGAAAATATTATTTTCGATAGCTTACATGAAGCAGATGTATGGGCCGACTCAATAGGAAATGAGATTTATGCAAGACTATATGATGGTTATGATACACCAGATTATAAAATAGCTTATTCCTTAGCTTTTAGACTTGCTGAAATGAAAGAATTCAGAGTAATTACTGAGATTTCAATAGATAAGGAAACAAGATATAAAGTCTGGGTAATATCTGCTTAGAATTGATTACACTTATTTAAAACTTACTCCTTGAATACATCTTGAAGCCCCGAATTGTAGACACTTAAAAGTGAAAACTATTCGGGGTTTTTTGTTTTATAGCGAAACACTTTAAATATCTATGGGAATAAAAGTGGTATGTGATTGGATTCATCTATTAAATATTAAATTTAAAGCCTATTAATAAATGTGTGGTTTGAAATAAAGTTGCGAAGTTTATAAAAAAGACACGATGTTTAAAACAAAGTCGCGATAGTTATAAAAAAGTTGCGAAGTTATACCCCTTTGGATCACTGAGACCAAAGGATTTTTATAAAAAGGTAGTATTCCACAAACGGGCCATATTATTGAATAACAATTTTTAAAGATATATTACCAAACGACGCTTTGGTAACGTTCTATCCTACAAAAAAGACACCTATCTGATGGGAGTTGAATCCCAATCAGACAGGTGTCTTTTTTGTCTTATTTTTTCATCGTCATTTCTGTTGCAGCTGCTTCAATGACTCCGATTGCCCAATGACTAGCCGGTACATCACGGAATGTTGATTCGGTGATGTTTTCTACTGTTGGTCGTTCAAATAATTGGTTCAGGACTTTTACCGCTTGTGCACGTGTTAACGCACCATTCGGATTAAACGTTGTCGCACTGTTTCCAGTCATAATGCCGAGGGCACTTACTCTTTCAATCGATGAGGCAGCCCAATGGCTTGCTGCAACATCGGAAAAGACTTTTCCGGGCTTAGCGGTTTGACAATACGTTTTCGTGTCATCTTGTGCACACACTGTATCTACCCAGCGTGCGATGACACCCGCCATTTGGGCACGGGTAATTGTCCCATTCGGGTCAAATTTGGTTTGGGTTGTGCCATTAAATAAACCAGCTTGTTTCACAAACTCAATCGCATACTTCGAAGTATTCTTTTCCGTATCTTCAAAAGTTACTTCGGCTGTTGGAATTTTCCCATTTGTTAAGAAACGGGCTAACATTGTTGCCATTTGAGCACGTGTTACCGAAGCATTTGGTTTAAATGTGCCATCTGGGTACCCTTGAATGTAGGGCACTAATCGGTTTGTTTCTACTTCCTCTTTCTCTTCTTCTTGCACTTCTGAAGCATACACTAAGCTAAATGTGGAGAAATGATCGACTTCAAATTGGAATCCTTTCACACCTGGTTCAAATTCTACTATACGACCACGTTTTACTTCAGTTGTTGCGTCACTATGCTCAATATAAACAACCAGTGAGGCCATTTGTTCTGCTGTTAATGCAGCCGAAATTGGTAACGTAATCGTTATCGGACGATTTTGTAGATTCGTTTCAATCGTTACCGGTGTCCCTAACAATGAAAGGGTTGCTCTATTTGGCATCGCCTGTTGAATGTGTTCATTTTGTCGCACATTCGCCTGAATCATTTCCTGTTGTTGTGCCTTTACAGGCATAATGCGGAAGAATATATCCTCAGTGATCCCATTAAATGCGGTAGATGGCATCATCAAGTGTGCTAATGCTGTTTGCATAAAAAGATTCGTTTGTTGCTTGTTTAAATAGAGCCCAGCCGTTCGTGGGAGATGTAAAATCGCTTCTACTGTCGCCGTTTCTGCTGGGTATACGAGACGAATTGTTCGTTCCTCTTGATTCGACATTTGTTGTACTTGTACTTGAACAGGTTCCAATAAAACGTTTGCATGATAACGCACGATTCCTTGTTCAACCGTACGAATAATAGGGATGACACCTGAAGGCATCGGTTCCACTGAGTCGTCTGGTTGTGGTACCGGTGTCGTCTCTGGTACGGTTGTTGGTGCCTTCACCGTAATGGTAGCCGTATCAAATGAACTGCCGTAAGTAGCCGTAACAGTCACCGTACCGGGTGCGATTGCAGTTAAGGTACTTCCTTGGATCGTCGCAACCGTTGGATCGCTTACTGTAAATCCGGTTTTCGCCGTTTGATCTTGCGTAGTGCCATCCGAAAGGTTTTCTATTAGTTGGAAGTTTTGTGTGCCTCCAACAGTTAGTTGCCCTGTTTTAGGTGAAAGACTAATGCCTGTTGTTGTGACAGGAGCTGAATTCACCGTAATGGTTGCTGTATCAGATGTGCTGCCGTAAGTAGCCCTGACGGCCACCGTCCCAGGAGCAATCGCTGTTAAGACATTATCTTGCATCGTGGCGATGGCTGAATTATCTACTGTAAATTGGGCATTCCCAGTTTGATCTTGGGTTGTGCCATCCGAAAGGTTTTCTATTAGTTGGAAGTTTTGTGTGCCTCCAACAGTTAGTTGCCCTGTTTTAGGTGAAAGACTAATGCCTGTTGTTGTGACAGGAGCTGAATTCACCGTAATGGTTGCTGTATCAGATGTGCTGCCGTAAGTAGCCCTGACGGTCACCGTCCCAGGAGCAATCGCTGTTAAGACATTATCTTGCATCGTGGCGATGGCTGAATCATCTACTGTAAATTGGGCATTCCCAGTTTGATCTTGGGTTGTGCCATCCGAAAGGTTTTCTATTAGTTGGAAGTTTTGTGTGCCTCCAACAGTTAGTTGCCCTGTTTTGGGTGATAGAACTATGCCTGTTGAGTAAGTGGGCCACTTTGCATAAATTATCATAGGTGCTGTAACCGTATATGTCCATGAAGTAGTATACGATTGGTCCTCGAACCATCCGTGAAAAGTAGCTCCTGGCTTGGCTTGGTGATTAAATGCTGTCTGACTAAGTCTTGAAATTTGTCCTTTAAATTCAACTTGATTTAGCTGGTTATTATAAAAGGCAAAAGTCCCAATACTAGTCACACTAGAAGGAATGGTCACATTCGGTAGCTGGTTAGACGCAAAGGCAAAACCCCCAATACTGGTCACGCTAGAAGGAATGGTCACATCCGTTAGCTGGTTACTATAAAAGACATAATCCCCAATACTAGTCACGCTAGAAGGAATGGTCACATTCGGTAGCTGGTTATACGCAAAGGCAGAAGCCCCAATACTGGTCACGCTAGAAGGAATGGTCACATTCGTTAGCTGGTTATAATAAAAGGCAAACTCCCCAATACTGGTCACGCTAGAAGGAATGGTCACATTCGTTAGCTGGTTAGACGAAAGGCAGAAGCCCCAATACTGGTCACGCTAGAAGGAATGGTCACATTCGTTAGCTTGTTATAATAAAAGGCATACTCCCCAATACTGGTCACGCTAGAAGGAATGGTCACATCCGTTAGCTGGTTACTATAAAAGACAGAATCCCCAATACTGGTCACGCTAGAAGGAATGGTCACATTCGGTAGCTTGTTATATCGAAAGGCAGAAGCCCCAATACTGGTCACGCTAGAAGGAATGGTCACATTCGTTAGCTGGTTAGACGCAAAGGCAGAATCCCCAATACCTGTCT